>NZ_JBEYJU010000066.1:15152-49940 GCF_040703965.1 Streptomyces sp. NPDC006655
TGGTGGGGGAGTGGCGGGTGGCGGTAGTGGGTGGTGGGGGAGTGGCGGGTGGCGGTAGTGGGTGGTGGGGCAGTGGCGGGTGGCGGTAGTGGGTGGCGGGGGAGTGGCGGGTGGCGGTAGTGGGCGGTGTGGCAGTGGCGGCGGGCGGTAGTGGGTGGTGGTAGTGGGTGGCGGGGGAGTGGCGGAGGCTGTCCGGCCCCGCCCGGGCCGCCTCGGGCGGGGGTCGGGGGAGCGGCATCGGTGGGCGCGGGCGGGGCGGCCCGCTTCAGTTCTCCGGGTTCCGGGCCGTGAGGATCCGCGGCCCGGCCTCCGTGATCGCCACCGTGTGCTCCGCGTGGGCCGCGCGGGAGCCGTCGTCCGTGCGCAGGGTCCAGCCGTCGGGCGCCGGGTGGTAGCCGTCCCGTCCGCTGCCGATCAGCATGGGCTCGATCGCGATGACCAGCCCCTGGCGCAGCGGCAGGCCACGGCCCGGGCGGCCCTCGTTCGGCACCCCGGGGTCCTCGTGCATGCGGCGCCCGATGCCGTGGCCGCCGAAGTCCTGCGGGATGCCGTAGCCGGCCTCCCGGCACACCCGGCCGATCGCGTGCGCGATGTCGCCGATGCGGTTGCCGACGACGGCCGCCTCGATCCCCGCCGCCAGCGCCCGCTCCGCGGTCTCCACGAGCCGTGTGTCCGCCGGGCGCGCTCTGCCGACCGTGAAGCTGATCGCCGAGTCGCCCACCCAGCCGTCGAGTTCGGCACCGCAGTCGATCGAGACCAGGTCGCCGTCGCGCAGCCGGTACCCGGTCGGGATGCCGTGCACGATCGCGTCGTTCACGGAGGCGCAGACGACGGCGGGGAAGGGGGTGGGCGCGAACGAGGGCCGGTAGCCCAGGAAGGGCGAGGAGGCGCCGGCCTCGCGGAGCACGCCACGGGCCACCTCGTCCAGCTCCAGCAGGGAGACGCCGATGTCGGCGGCCTCCCGTACGGCCGTCAGGGCCCGTCCGACGACCTGCCCGGCCGCGTACATGGCCTCGATCGATGTGTCTGTCTTCAGTTCCACCATGCCAATTAATATACCGGCTTATTCGACCGGAGTAGAATGACGGCATGGTGCGCACCCCTCTCACCCCGGAAGAGCGTGAACGCGGCGAGCGGCTCGGGCGGCTGCTGCGCGAGGCGCGCGGCGCCCGGAGCATGACGGAGGTGGCCGCCGAGGCGGGCATCTCGGCCGAGACGCTCCGCAAGATCGAGACGGGGCGGGCGCCGACCCCCGCCTTCTTCACCGTGGCCGCGCTGGCCCGCGCGCTCGGCCTGTCGATGGACGACCTGGTGGCGCGCTGCGCGCTGGTCCCGGCCTGACGCCCGGCGGCGGAGCCGGACGATGAGGGCTCTGGGCGCCCGCTGAAAACTCCCCGTAGCGCCCGCGTAACACGTCTGGTGTTGCCTACGGAACCGGAGTGTTCCGGGCCGGCGGGAGTGGGACGATGACGGTGGATCAACTCCCGGGCCGGGTGCGGGAGTTCGCGAACTACTTGGACGGGTTGCTGGCGCGCCTGGACCAGGGCGGCGGCTGGTGTGCCGTCTTCTGGCGGCGCGACCCGGACGGCATGCTGGCCTGCCTCGGCGGGCGGGAGGTGCCGCCCTGGGACGTCGTGGCGGCGCTCCTTCAGGACCTCGCCGCCGCCCACGGCCCCGAGGCCGCCGCGCGCGAGGCGGAGCGGGCCCGGTCACTGCACACGGATGCCGTCGCCGCGTACGACGCCAGGCCGGGCGCCCGGCAGGACCTCGACGACCGCCTCGACGCCATGATCCGCGAACAGCGCCACGCCGCCGAACGCCTGGCCCAGCTCGGCAGGGCGCTCGGTGCCGCGCGCTCCCGGCAGGAGGCCGAGGCACTGAACCTCGACCTGGCCTGGGCCCACGACGACCATGAACGGGCGTCGGCCCGGTGCGCCGAACTCCGAGCACGCCTGGCCCGCCTGGACGCCGCGCGGGCAGGTGTGCCGGCGCCGCGCGGCGATGACGCGGGTCCGCCGTACGACGCCGACGCCCCTGCCGGTGCGCGGCACGGCGGCGACGACCGAGCACCGCGCGGCGACGCTGCCGCGGTGTTCGGCGACGGTGCCGGAGCGCCGCGCTTGGACGACCCCGCTCCGCCGCGGGGCGCCGACGCCGACGCGTCGTACGCCGATGTCAGGAGCGAGGGGACTGTCGGCGCCCCCGCCTCCGCCCCCGCGCCCACCCCCGCCCCCGCCCCCGCCAAGCAGCGCAAGCGGCGGCGTGGCAGTGCTCGGTTCGCCGGGATGGCGGTGGAGGAGGCCGCGCCCTCCGTCGTACCGCGGACGCCGGAGCCGCCCGCGGCGGCCGGTGGTCGTGGCGGGCCGCGCGGGGCCCGGTTCGCCGGGGCCGCCGAGACGCCGGTACGGCCGGTGCCGCCGCCCGTACGGCCCGACGAGGACGATGACGAGGACGCCCGGACGGCCGTGACCGCGGCCGTGGCCCGGCTGGTCCCGCTGCGGGCGGCGGGCCGCACCGGCGAGGCGCACGCGCTGCTCGCCGAGGTCGCGCAGTGGCCCGCCGCCCGGTTCCCGCTGCTCGCGGACGCCCTCCAGGGCGCCGGACTGGGCGCCGACTGGGCCACACTGCTGTGGGAGGCGGCCTCGCTGCCGCCCGCCCGCCTCGTGCCGGTCGCGGACGCCCTCACCGGCGCCGGCCGGACCGGGGAGGCCCGGCAGATCCTGCGTCAGGGAGTGGTCCGCCCCGCCACCGAGATCGGCGAGGCGGTCCTCGCCCTCGACACGGCCGGCCGCCACCGCGAGGCCACCACACTGCTCGACGCGTACGTCCAGGTCCGCACCCCGGAAGAGGCGGCGCACAGCGCGGAACCGGATCCGCACCGGCTCGTCCCGCTGCTCCTGCGTTCGGCGCGGCAGATCTCGGAGCAGCACCACCGGGACCTGCTGCACGCCCTGCGGGTGGCGGGCCTCTCCTCCTGACCGGCGGGAGTCGGGACGCCCCCCCCGGCATCCGCCAGCCAGGTACGAAACACGATCGACTCCGCGGCTTCACGACGATGGTCTTGGCAAGGGCCCCGAGGGCGCTTACTTTCGACCCTCTACGGGCGTAGAAGGAGCAGCTCATGGCCAACGTCGTACGCGCCGCTCTGGTCCAGGCCACCTGGACCGGCGACACCGAGTCCATGGTGGCGAAACACGAGGTGCACGCCCGTGAGGCGGCCCGCCGGGGTGCGCGGATCATCGGGTTCCAGGAAGTCTTCAACGCCCCCTACTTCTGCCAGGTCCAGGAACCCGAGCACTACCGCTGGGCCGAACCGGTCCCCGACGGCCCGACCACCCGCCGCATGCAGGAGCTCGCCCGCGAGACCGGCATGGTGATCGTGGTCCCGGTGTTCGAGATCGAGCAGTCCGGCTTCTACTACAACACCGCCGCCGTGATCGACGCCGACGGCACCTGCCTGGGCAAGTACCGCAAGCACCACATCCCGCAGGTGAAGGGTTTCTGGGAGAAGTACTACTTCAAACCGGGCAACCTGGGCTGGCCGGTCTTCGACACCGCCGTCGGCAAGGTCGGCGTCTACATCTGCTACGACCGCCACTTCCCCGAGGGCTGGCGGGAACTCGGGCTCGGCGGCGCCCAGTTGGTGTACAACCCGTCGGCCACCCACCGGGGGCTCTCGGCGCACCTGTGGCAGCTGGAGCAGCCGGCCGCCGCCGTCGCCAACGAGTACTTCGTGGCCGCCATCAACCGGGTGGGCCGGGAGGAGTACGGGGACAACGATTTCTACGGGACGAGCTATTTCGTCGATCCCCGTGGGCAGTTCGTGGGGGAGGTCGCGAGCGACGTGAGCGAGGAACTCGTCGTCCGTGACCTCGACCTCGACCTGATCGAGGAAGTGCGGCAGCAGTGGGCCTTCTACCGCGACCGCCGTCCCGACGCCTATGAAGGGCTGGTACAGCCGTGAACGACCTCTTCGCCCGCCACCGCCAGGTCCTGCCCGACTGGCTGGCGCTCTACTACGACGAGCCGCTGGAGATCACCCACGGCGAGGGCCGGCACGTCTGGGACGCGGACGGCAACCGCTACCTCGACTTCTTCGGCGGCATCCTCACCACGATGACCGCGCACGCGCTGCCCGAGGTCACCAAGGCGGTGAGCGAGCAGGCCGGCCGGATCATCCACTCCTCCACCCTCTACCTCAATCGCCCGATGGTGGAACTGGCCGAACGCATCGCCCAGTTGAGCGGCATCCCGGACGCCCGGGTCTTCTTCACCACGTCCGGCACCGAGGCCAACGACACGGCCCTGCTGCTGGCCACGACGTACCGCAGGACGAACACGATCCTGGCGATGCGCAACAGCTACCACGGCCGCTCCTTCAGCTCGGTCGGCATCACCGGCAACAAGGGCTGGTCGCCGACCTCGCTGTCCCCGCTCCAGACGCTCTACGTGCACGGGGGCGTCCGCACCCGGGGTCCGTTCGCCGAGCTGAACGACCGTGACTTCATCGCGGCCTGCGTCGCCGACCTGCGTGACCTCCTCGGCCACACCCGCCCGCCGGCCGCGCTGATCGCCGAGCCGATCCAGGGCGTCGGCGGCTTCACCTCCCCGCCCGACGGGCTGTACGCGGCCTTCCGCAAGGTCCTCCAGGAGCAGGGCATCCTCTGGATCGCCGACGAGGTGCAGACCGGCTGGGGCCGCACCGGCGAGCACTTCTGGGGCTGGCAGGCGCACGGCCAGAGCGGCCCGCCGGACATCCTGACCTTCGCCAAGGGCATCGGCAACGGCATGTCCATCGGCGGCGTGGTGGCCCGCTCCGAGATCATGAACTGCCTGGACTCCAACAGCATCTCGACGTTCGGCGGCACCCAGATCACCATGGCGGCCGGCCTCGCCAACCTGTCGTACCTCCTGGAACACGACCTCCAGGGCAACGCCCGCCGGGTCGGCGGCCTCCTCATCGAACGCCTGCGGGCCGTCGCCGCCCAGCTGCCGGGCGTACGGGAGGTCAGGGGACGCGGGCTGATGATCGGCGTCGAACTGGTCAAGCCCGGCACGGACGAGGCCGACCCCAAGTCGGCCGCCGCCGTCCTGGAGGCGGCCAGGGAGGGCGGCCTCCTGATCGGCAAGGGCGGCGGCCACAACACCAGCGTCCTGCGCATCGCCCCTCCGCTGTCCCTGACGGTGGCGGAGGCGGAAGAGGGCGCGGCCATCCTCGAACAGGCCCTGCGGACCGCCTACTAGGCGCCCTGCCGGAAGCGCCGCGAGACGCCTTGTGTCGGCCGCGGCGCCGTCGTGGCCGGTCGCGCAGTTCCTCCCCCAGCCTTCGGCCGGGGGTGCCCCCAGCGCCCCTTCAGGGGGCTGCACCAGCGCCCCTTCAGGGGCGCGGGGAACTGCGCGACCAGCCCCCACCGGCCGGCAGCCGACACACGCACCGATCCAGACCGAGGGACACGCAAGATGACCGCCACTTGGGAGCCCGCCGGCACAACCGACCCCATCCTGTCGGTCCGCCAGATCCTCGCCCTCGAAAGGGTCCTCGCCGGCGACCCCGAGGTGGTCGCCGGCACCGCCCACCTCGACCGCCCCGTCCGCTGGGTGCACGTCGCCGAGGCTCCCGACGTCGGCGTCATGCTCACCGGCGGAGAGATGGTCCTCACCACCGGCGTCCTGCTCGCCGGCGACGAGCAGGGACAGGCCGAGTACATCCAGTCCCTGCACCGGGCCGAGGCCGCCGCGGTCGTCCTCGGCCTCGGCCGTGCCTTCCCGGCGCCTCCCGACGCCATGCGCCGCGCGGCGGACCGCTGCGGCCTCCCCATGGTGGTCCTGCACCGCCCCTTCCCGTTCGCCGAACTGACGGAGGAGGTCCAGTCCCGCCTGGTGCGCCGGAAGTTCGCCGCCGTCAGCCTCTCGGAGTCCGTCCGCACCGCCCTCACCGGTCTCATCACGGCCGGCGCGCCCCTCCAGCGGCTCCTCGACGAGGTCGCCGTGCACAGCGCCTGCCCCGTCGTCGTCACCAACCTCGCGCACCGGGTGCTGGCCACCGCGGGGGAGCGCTCGGCGGTCGACGACGTGCTGCGCGACTGGGAGCGCATCGCACGCCAGGCGGGCGGCGCCGAGGGCGACGGCTGGATCCGCGCCGAACTGGGCGGCCGTGGCGAACGCTGGGGCCGGATCATGCTCTGCGGCTACCGGGGCGACACCGCCACCGGACGCCTCCTCGCCGACCGCGGCGCCGAGGCCCTCGTCCTGCACCGGATGCTCGGCGGCGGCTCGGCCCACACCTGGGAGGAGCAGTCCGCGCAGAGCCTGCTGACCGACCTGGTCTCCGGAGTCGTACCGGCACGGCAACTGCTGCCCAGGGCACGGGCGGCGGGCCTGCCGGTCAACCGGCGCACCTTCGTGCCGCTCGTCGTACGCGACGGCGACCCCGCCCGGCTGGAGAGAACCCTGCGCCTGCTGGGGCTGTCCGGACTCGTCGCCGAACTCACCGAACACCGCACCGCCGTCCTGCTCAGCCTCGCCCGCGACCAGGACGCCGACGCCCTCGCCGCGCACTTCGCCGCCCGGCTGTACGGCGAGGCACCCGCGCACGGAGCGGTGGTCGCCGCAGCGGGCCCCTGCACCGCCTGGGACGACGTGCCCGCCGGGCTGCGCGAGGCCCAGCACGTGGCCGACGCGGTCGCCGACACGGCCGCCGCCCTCGACCTCCCGGCGGTCGTCCGGCTCCGGGACGTCCACCTGCGCGGCCTGATCAGGCTGTTGCGGGACGACCCGGACGTCCAGTCCTTCGCCGAGCGCGAGCTGGACGGACTGCTCTGCGGGAACGGCACCGAGCAGGACCTCCTGAACGTCCTGCGGACCTATCTCGCCACCGGCCGCAACAAGTCCCGCACCGCCCAGCTGCACCACGTCTCCCGCCCCGCCCTGTACCGCAGGCTGGAGGCGATACAGACCCGGCTCGGTGTCGACCTCGACGACTTCGAGCAGGCGGCCTCGGTGCACATCGCGCTCCTCGCGCACGACGCGCAACAGCAGTGAAACATGCGACGACCTGGGAAAACGGTGGTGAAACATGGGCCATGAAGAGCGTGACACAGTGGCACGCCGACCGCCCCCGGACGTGACACGGTGGCAGTCGAAGCCCGTCCGCGGACTTCCTAGGCTCCTCGCACCGAGCGACGCACCCCCGAGCGACCGGAGGTCCCGATGAGCCGAGTGATTCGTGCCGCCCTCTTCCAGACCGCCTGGACAGGCGACAAGGAATCGATGATCCAGGTCCATGAGCAGGCGGCCCGCGACGCGGCCGCGCAGGGCGCCCAGGTCCTCTGCTTCCAGGAACTGTTCTACGGCCCCTACTTCTGCCAGGTGCAGGACAAGGCCTTCTACGAGTACGCCGAGCAGGTCCCGGACGGCCCGGTCGTCCAGCGCTTCCAGGCCCTGGCCCGGGAACTGGGCCTCGTCCTGATCCTGCCGGTGTACGAGGAGGAGCAGCCCGGCGTCCTCTACAACACCGCCGCCGTGATCGACGCCGACGGCTCCTACCTCGGCAAGTACCGCAAGCACCACATCCCCCAGGTCCCGGGGTTCTGGGAGAAGTTCTACTTCCGCCCGGGGAACGCCGGCTGGCCGGTCTTCGAGACGGCCGTCGGGAAGATCGGCGTCTACATCTGCTACGACCGCCACTTCCCCGAGGGCTGGCGGGCGTTGGGCCTCGCCGGTGCCGAGATCGTCTTCAACCCGTCGGCCACCTCGCGCGGACTCTCCCGCTACCTCTGGCAGTTGGAGCAGCCGGCGGCGGCCGTCGCCAACGAGTACTTCGTCGGCGCGATCAACCGGGTCGGTGTCGAGGACCTGGGCGACAACGACTTCTACGGCACCTCCTACTTCGTGGACCCGGAGGGCCAGTTCGCCGGCGAGGTGGCCTCCGACAAGGAGACCGAACTCGTCGTCCGTGACCTGGACCTGGCCAAGCTCCGCGAGGTCCGCGACCGCTGGCAGTTCTTCCGAGACCGCCGCCCGGACGCCTACGGCCCCCTGACGGCCCCGTAACAGCGCCCCCCGTACCAGCGCCCCAAAGGGGGCGCGGGGAACTGCGCGACCAGCCACGTCGGACCCGCGCGTGACCACGAAGGAGAGGACCCCATGACCGGCCGGACAGTAATCCGCGGCGGACTCGTCATCACCGCGTCCGACGAGATCCACGCCGACGTCCTGATCGAGGACGGCCGCATCGCCGCCCTCGCCGCCTCCGCAACGCCCGCCGCGGCGGCGTTCACCGCCGAGCGCACCATCGACGCCACCGGCAAGTACGTCATCCCGGGCGGCGTCGACGCCCACACCCACATGGAGCTGCCGTTCGGCGGCACCTTCGCCTCCGACACCTTCGAGACCGGCACCCGGGCCGCCGCCTGGGGCGGCACCACCACCATCGTCGACTTCGCCGTGCAGAGCGTCGGCCACGGCCTGCGCGAGGGCCTCGACGCCTGGCACGCCAAGGCCGAGGGCAACTGCGCCATCGACTACGGGTTCCACATGATCGTCTCCGACGTGAACCAGGAGACGCTGAAGGAGATGGACCTGCTCGTCGAGGAGGGTGTCACCTCCTTCAAGCAGTTCATGGCCTACCCGGGCGTCTTCTACTCGGACGACGGCCAGATCCTGCGCGCCATGCAGCGCTCCGCCGAGAACGGCGGCCTGATCATGATGCACGCCGAGAACGGCATCGCCATCGACGTGCTGGTGGAACAGGCCCTGGCCCGCGGCGAGACGGACCCCCGCTACCACGGCGAGGTCCGCAAGGCGCTGCTCGAAGCCGAGGCCACGCACCGGGCCATCAGGCTCGCCCAGGTCGCGGGCGCTCCCCTCTACGTCGTGCACGTCTCGGCGATGGAGGCGGTCGCCGAGCTGGCCCGGGCCCGCGACGAGGGGCTCCCGGTCTTCGGCGAGACCTGCCCGCAGTACCTCTTCCTCTCCACCGACAACCTCGCCGAGCCGGACTTCGAGGGCTCGAAGTACGTGTGCTCGACGCCCCTGCGCCCCAAGGAGCACCAGGCCAAGCTCTGGCAGGGCCTGCGCACCGACGACCTCCAGGTGGTCTCCACCGACCACTGCCCCTTCTGCTTCGTCGGCCAGAAGGAGCTGGGCCGCGGCGACTTCTCGAAGATCCCCAACGGACTGCCCGGCGTCGAGAACCGGATGGACCTGCTCCACCAGGCCGTCGTGGACGGCCACATCACGCGCCGCCGCTGGATCGAGATCGCGTGCGCCAACCCGGCCCGGATGTTCGGGATGTACCCGAAGAAGGGCACCATCACCCCGGGGGCCGACGCCGACGTCGTCATCTACGACCCGCACGCCGAGCAGGTCGTCTCCGCCGAGACCCACCACATGAACGTCGACTACTCGGCGTACGAGGGCAGGCGCCTCACCGGCCGGGTCGAGACGGTCCTCTCGCGCGGCGTACCCGTCATCACCGAGCGGGAGTACACCGGTCACGCCGGACACGGCGTCTACACCCCGCGCTCCACCTGTCAGTACCTCAACTAGGAGTGGCGCCCATGGACTTCGGACTCGTCCTGCAGACCGACCCACCGGCCTCGCGCGTCATCAGCCTGATGAAGCGCGCCGAACGCAACGGCTTCTCGTACGGCTGGACCTTCGACTCCGCCGTGCTCTGGCAGGAGCCGTTCGTGATCTACAGCCAGATCCTGGCCAACACCACGAAGCTGACGGTCGGCCCGATGGTCACCAACCCGGGCACCCGCACCTGGGAGGTCACCGCCTCCACCTTCGCCACCCTCAACGACATGTTCGGCAACCGGACCGTCTGCGGCATCGGCCGCGGCGACTCCGCGATGCGGGTGGCCGGCCGCAAGCCCAACACCCTCGCCCGGATCAGCGAGGCCATGAAGGTCATCCGCGCCCTCGGCCGGGGTGAGGAGGCCGACCTCGGCGGTACCGTCGTCCGGTTCCCGTGGATCAAGCCGGGTGCCGAACTCCCGGTCTGGATGGCCGCATACGGCCCCAAGGCCCTGAAGATGACCGGAGAGGAGGCCGACGGGTTCATCCTCCAGCTCTCCGACCTCTACCTCACCGAGTACATGGTCAAGGCGGTGAAGGACGCGGCGGTGGCCGCCGGACGCGACCCGTCCGAGGTCACCATCTGCGTCGCGGCCCCCGCGTACGTCACCGAGGACGACTCGCCCGAGGCCCTCGCCCACGCCCGCGACCAGTGCCGCTGGTTCGGCGGCATGGTCGGCAACCACGTCGCCGACCTGGTCGAGAAGTACGGCGCGCACTCCGCCGCCGTCCCCGACGAACTCACCGAGTACATCAAGGCCCGCCAGGGGTACGACTACTCGCACCACGGACGCAGCGGCAACCCCGACACCGAGTTCGTGCCCGACGAGATCGTGGACCGCTTCTGCGTCATCGGCCCCGTGGAGAAACACATCGAGAAGCTGACCGCGCTGCGCGAACTGGGCGTCGACCAGTTCGCCGTCTACGACATGCACGACGCGCAGGAGGCCACCATCGACGCGTACGGGACAAAGGTCATCCCCGCCGTCAACCGATAGCCGCCTCCTCGCAGTTGGTCTCCCCCCTTCCCGCCGTCCCGGGAAGGGGGTCAGGGCGCACCCCACACGCGTACCCCCCGCCCCGCCCGCACGGCCTTTCCCGTCCCACCTCACCCCGATTGGCCTGCCCATGACCGACACCGCTCCCTCCGCCATACCCCTGTCCGGTCAAGTCGCCCTCCCCGACGGGCGCGTCGAGCTCACCCCGGGCTCCCCGCCGCCGAGCGGTCCGTACGCCAACGAGGACCTGCTGCCGGTCCCCGTCGCCAAGCGCACCTGGACCACGTACAACTTCTCCGCGCTGTGGGTCGGCATGGCCCACAACACGGCGTCCTGGACCCTGGCCTCGGGGCTGATCGCGGTCGGCATGGACTGGAAACAGGCCGTGTTCACCATCGCCCTGGCCAACCTCGTCGTCCTCGTGCCGATGCTGCTCACCGGGCACGCCGGACCCAAGTACGGCATCCCCTTCCCGGTCTTCGCCCGCGCCTCCTTCGGGGTGCGCGGCGCCAACCTCCCCGCCGTGGTGAGGGCGTTGGTGGCCTGCGGCTGGTTCGGCATCCAGACCTGGATCGGCGGCGAGGCGATCTACTTCCTGGCCGGCAAGCTGATCGGCGACAGCTGGGCGAACGCCTCGCACGTCGGCGGCTACGCCTGGACCATGTGGCTGTCGTTCGCGCTCTTCTGGGTGCTACAGGTCGCGATCATCTACCGGGGCATGGACACCATCCGCCGCTTCGAGAACTGGGCGGCGCCCTTCGTCCTCGTCGGCGCCTTCGTGATGCTGATCTGGATGAGCCACAAGGCCGGCGGCCTCGGCCCGCTCTTCGACCAGCCCTCCAGACTGGGCTGGGGCGGCGGCTTCTGGAAGATCTTCTGGCCCTCGCTGATGGGCATGATCGGCTTCTGGTCCACGCTGTCCCTGAACATCCCCGACTTCACCCGGTACGGCCGGAGCCAGCAGGCGCAGACCCGCGGACAGGCCCTCGGCCTGCCCACCACGATGACCCTGTTCGCCTTCCTCTCCGTCCTGGTGACCTCGGGCTCGCAGGCCGTCTACGGGCAGCCGGTCTGGGACCCGGTCCAACTGGCCGCCAAGACCGACAACGTGGTGGGCCTGCTCTACGCCCTGGTCACCGTCCTGGTCGCGACCCTGTCCGTGAACATCGCCGCCAACCTGGTCTCGCCCGCCTTCGACTTCTCCAACATCGCGCCCAGGAAGATCAGTTTCCGCACCGGCGCACTGGTCACGTCGGTCCTCGCGGTACTGATCTTCCCGTGGAAGCTCTACTCCGACCCGCAGGGCTACATCTTCACCTGGCTCGGGCTGGTCGGCGGTCTGCTCGGCACCGTCGCCGGCATCCTCATCGCCGACTACTGGGTGCTGCGCCGCACCCGCCTGGACCTCGCCGACCTGTACCGAAGGGGCGGCCGGTACTGGTACGACGGGGGCTGGAACTGGCGGGCGGTCGTCGCCTTCCTCGTCGGCGGCGTCCTTGCGATCGGCGGGGCCAGCTTCAAACCGCTGATCGACGGCAGGCCCGTCCCGGCGCTCTCCCCGCTCGCCGACTACGGCTGGGCGGTCGGTCTCGGCACGTCACTGGTGCTGTACCTGGCGCTGACCCGGCTGGTGCCGCCCAGGGAGTCCTGAGCGGGTGACGCGCGAAGGGCAGCCGGGCCCGTCGGCTACCGGCTGCCCTTCAGCGCGGTCACCGCGCTCTTCGCGGCCTTGATGGCGCCCTTGTTGATCTCGTCCGTGCTCGGCGCCTTCTTGTTCTCGAAGTCGCTGCCGTTGTAGGTGACGATCACCAGCGCGTTGGAGACCTGGGCCATCACCACGCCCTCGCGGGTCTGCTGTTTGTCCTGGGTGGTCAGGTTCACCACGGAGTAGCCGTTGTCCCCGAGACCCGGCACCGCCCCGCCGCCGCCCTTCTCGGCGACCCGGTCCCGGTACTCCTTCGCGGCCGCCGCGTCGGTGTCCATGATCTCGAAGGAGACGTCGAGCCAGCGGTAGTCGTACCCCTTGAGCGCGTTCCACGAGCAGGTGCGGCGCAGCTTGGTGTCCGTGGAGGGGATCTCCTTGCCGGCCGTCTGCGCGCCGGGCACCAACGACGTGACGGTGGCCGCGGGGATGGACCCGCAGGGGGCGGGGGACGTGGTGTACGTCTTCGTACCGGCCGCCCCGGTCGCCGAGGACGACGACGGGGTGTCGCCCGCCGACTGGCCGGCCGACTGTTTGGTCGTGTCACCTGAGGTACCGGCTGTCGCCGTCGTGTCGGGACCCGACGCCATCGCCCAGCCCGCACAGGCGAGCACGGCGACCGGCGTCAGGCGCGCGGTGAGGGCGAGTGGCAGTGGAAGAGATCGCAAGTCGCACTTCTCGCTGGGGACGGGGTGCGGAGGAGTCCACCCTGTGGACGGGACGCCAGTTTCACACGACTCCCTGTGGGGTGGAAGCAGAATCGGTGCCTTGCCTGTGAGGCTGGTGTGACGCCCCGTCGACGGCCCGGGACGGCCGTCCCGTACATCCGGAATGTCATGCGGGCAGCGTCCCTGTACTTCCGGAATGTCGTGACTGCGGCGGCCCGTCGAGGGTGACCGGAGTCACCGTCGGTCGCGCGAGTTGCCGAAGAGCAGCCGGTAGCCGATGAGGAGGACGAGGGAGCCGGCGATCGCGGCGCCCCAGGTGTAGAGGTCGAAGAAGTGCTTCTCCACCGGACGGTCGAGGAAGCGGGCGGAGAGCCAGCCGCCGACGAAGGCACCCGCGATGCCGATCAGGGTGGTCCCGATCAGGCCGCCCGGGTCGCGGCCGGGCAGCAGGATCTTGGCGATGGCTCCGGCGAGGAGGCCGAGGATGATCCAGCCGATGATGCCCACGTTGGTTGTCCTCCCGTTACGGGGTGTCGTTCGTGTCGACGCGCATTGCTGACTTGCGTTGTTGCGCAAGCTTATGAAGCATCGCGGGCGTCCGGGGCGCCTGACGCCGAGCCGTCGACGAGCTGTCACCCGCTCATGACAATGCGGGTGACGCGGGGCGGACGCCGTGGGGCCCGGCACCGGACCGGTGACCGCACGCCTACACTGAGTGGGCGTCCGTGCCGGAGCTGTGACGGGAGGGAGTGGGCTGTGGGGGAGAACACCGGTGGCTTCGTCGACCCCTCCGACGGGGTGCTCACCGAGGCGGCCGCGGTGTTCGGGCTGCTCGCCTCGCCGGCCCGACTGCACCTCATGTGGGCGCTCTCGCAGGGCGAGAGCGACGTGACGTGCCTCGCCGACCGGGTCGGCGGCGCGCTGCCCGCGGTCAGCCAGCATCTGGCCAAGCTCAAGCTGGCCGGACTGGTGCGCTCCCGCCGTGAGGGGCGGCGGCAGATCTACTACGTGGACGACCCGGATATCGTGACCGTCGTACGGGTGACCGTCGGCCAGTTGACGGCTCGCTCGGGGCAGGTTCCGGCGCCGCCCGTGCGCCGGCTGCGCGAGGCGGGTGTCTGAGCGCGCCGGATCGTACGTGCGTATGAGGGGTGACGGAATGGGCGTGCCGGAGGTTCCATGACATCCCTCACCTGTGAATTCGGTCGGGCTCTGTGCTCTCGGGGCCGCGAGTTTGTTAGATTGCGCAATCACGCAACCCAAAAGGGCCCGGCTCGGGGCTGCCCGTGCCCCGCCGTGGCCGTCCGACCGTACCCGCCGACGGACCCGACCGTTCATGGGAGTGGAAGATGACCGACCCGTGGGACGGCCCGGGAGGCCAGGCCACACGCCGCCGCACCGACCAGGTGCCCGGCCAGCGTGGTGCCCTGCCCGACGGGACACGGACGACCGGAGGCCGGGCCGCGGCCCGGCAGGCGGCCAAGTCCCGCGGTGGAAGCGGCGGAAACAGGGGCTCGCGGCGCGCCAGGCCGGCCGGGCGCGGCAAGCGGGTGCTGAAGATCGTCGGCCTCTGCACGGCGGTCCTGGTGCTGGTCACCGCGGGCGCGGGCTGGTGGTTCTACCAGCACCTCAACGGCAACATCAACAGCGTCTCCCTCGACGGCAAGGGCGGCACGGAGAAGGCCGACGCGTTCGGCCGGACCCCGATCAACATCCTGGTGATCGGCTCCGACGGCCGTACCAGCAAGGCGGACTGCAAGCTGGGCGGCGGCTGTTCGAAGACCGGCGTCCAGACCGGCAACGGCAACGCGGACGTGGAGATGGTGGTGCACATAGCCGCCGACCGCTCCAACGCCACCGTCATGAGCATCCCCCGGGACACCATGGTCAACGTCCCGGCCTGCAAGGACGTCGCCAGCGGCCAGTCCACCTCCGGCTACTACGGCCAGGTCAACAGCGCCCTGGAGTACGGCCCCGCCTGCCAGGTCGACACCATCCACCAGCTCACCGGCATCCCCATCGACCACTTCGTCAAGCTGGACTTCTCCGGCGTGGTCAAGATGTCCGACGCGGTCGGCGGCGTCTCCGTGTGCGTCAACGACAACGTGTACGACACCTACTCGCACCTGAAGCTGTCCAAGGGCACCCACACCCTCAAGGGCGAGGCGGCACTGGAGTTCGTCCGCTCCCGGCACGGCTTCGGCGACGGCAGCGACCTCGGCCGTACCGTCTCCCAGCACATCTTCCTCAGCGCCATGATCCGCAAGTTCAAGAGCGCGGGCACGCTCACCGACCCCACCGCCGTCTACGACCTCGCCGACGCGGCCACCAAGGCGCTCACCGTGGACGACGGCCTCGGCAGCGTCAAGAAGCTGATCTCGCTCGCGGCCGACGTGAACAAGGTCCCCACCAAGCGGATGACCTTCACCACCATGCAGACCGCGCCCGATCCGACCAACAGCAACCGGGTGGTGGTGGGCTCGGGTGCCAAGGACCTGTTCGCCACCATGGCCAACGACCAGTCGCTGACCACCAGTTCGGGCAAGAAGTCGTCGGCGGCCGAGGCGACCGGGAAGCCGTCGGCCACCCCCGCGTCCGTCCCCGCCGCCCAGATCGCCGTGACCGTCGAGAACGGCACCACCGTCACCGGTCGCGCCTCCGCGATCGCCACCTATCTGATCTCGCAGGGCTTCAGCACCAGCACCACCACCGCCAACGCACCGAGTTCGGCGACCACCACCACCGTGACCTACGGCTCCGGCGACAAGGGCGAGGCGGCGACCGTCGCCAAGGCACTGGGCGTGCCCGGCTCGCACGTGAAGCAGGGCTCCGGAACCGGTGTCGTGCTGGTCATCGGCAGCGACTGGACGAGCGGCACGAGTTTCCCCGCGGCCTCGGGCGACACCAAGGCGGCCGTCTCCCACGCCAATGCCTCGACCGCCGACGACTCCAAGACCTGCGCGAAGGTCAGCCAGTACCGGACGGTCAGCCTCAACGGCGTGCCGATGACCCCGGCCCAGGCGTACGCGGCGGCGCGCGGCAAGCCCGACTCGGACCAGTGAGACGGGTTCCCGGCACGGCGGGAACGGCGACCGCGAGAGATCGTGCGGCGGAGGATTGCGCGCGCGGCGACCGTGAAAGCATGTAGCTGCCCGGCAGTTCGGGCGGCGGCTGTTCGGCAGCGTCTGCTCGGGCGGCGTCTGCTCGGGAGGGGTCTGTTCGGGAGGGGTCTGTTCGGGCAGCGCACAGCGGTCGGTCGCGCGAGCAACGAGGTGAGAGATGCGGTTCACCACCCGCCCCACGCTCCAGGGCACCTTCGGCATGGTGTCGTCCACGCACTGGCTGGCCTCCCAGTCGGCGATGGCGGTCCTGGAGACCGGCGGCAACGCCTACGACGCAGCCGTCGCCGGCGCGTTCGTCCTGCACGTGGTGGAGCCGCACCTCAACGGGCCGGCCGGCGAGGTGCCGATCCTGCTCGCCCCGGCCGGCGGCGAGGTGCGGGTGCTGTGCGGGCAGGGCGTGGCCCCGGCCGGCGCCACCGTCGCCCACTACCGCGGCCTCGGGCTGGACCTCGTCCCCGGCACCGGCCCGCTGGCCGCGGCCGTCCCCGGTGCCTTCGACGCCTGGCTGCTCCTGCTCCGCGACCACGGCACCAAGCCCCTCGACGAGATCCTGACGTACGCCATCGGCTACGCCGAGCACGGGCACGCGCCGGTGGAGAACGTCGGCGCGACCGTGCGGAGCGTGCGCGAACTGTTCGAGACCGAGTGGACGTCGTCGGCGGAGCTCTACCTGCCCGGCGGCCGGGCACCCCGGCCCGGCGAGCTGCTGCGCAACCCCGCCCTCGCCGCCACCTGGAAGCGACTGCTCGCCGAGACCGCGGGGGCCGGCGACCGGGAGTCGCGCATCGACGCCGCCCGCGAGGTGTGGCGCTCCGGCTTCATCGCCGAGGCCCTGCTCCGGCAGGCCGCCCGCCCCACCATGGACACCAGCGGCGAGCGGCACACCGGCACCCTCACCGCCGCCGACCTCGACGCCTGGTCCGCGAGCTACGAGAGCCCGGTGTCGTACGACTGGAACGGCTGGACCGTGTGCAAGGCCGGCCCCTGGAGCCAGGGTCCCGCCTTCCTCCAGCAACTCGCCCTGCTGCCGCCCGAGCCGTCCGCACTGCCGGCGTACGGCTCCGCCGACTACGTCCACCTGCTCGTCGAGGGCTGCAAGCTCGCCATGGCCGACCGGGAGGCCTGGTACGGGGACGCGGCCGAGGTGCCGCTGGCCGACCTGCTCTCCGAGCCGTACAACGCCGGCCGACGGGAGCTGATCGGAGCCGAGGCATCCGACGAACTGCGGCCCGGAAGCCCCGGGGGACGCCGGCCCCGGCTGCCCGGGTACCCCCGGGTGGAGACCCGGCCGGACGACGCCTTCGATCCCCTGGGCGCCGGTGAGCCGACGGTCGCGCAGGTCGCCCCCGACGGGGCCACCCGCGGCGACACCTGCCACCTGGACGTCGTCGACCGCTGGGGCAACATGGTCGCGGCCACCCCCAGCGGCGGCTGGCTCCAGTCCAACCCCGTCGTCCCCGAACTCGGCTTCCCGCTCGGCACCCGGCTCCAGATGGCCTGGCTGGAGGAGGGGCTGCCGAACTCGCTCACCCCGGGGCGCCGCCCCCGCACCACGCTGACCCCGTCGATCGCGCTGCGGGACGGGACCCCGGTGCTGGCCTTCGGCACGCCGGGCGGCGACCAGCAGGACCAGTGGCAGCTGCACTTCTTCCTCGCCGTGGCCCTGCGCGAGCCGGTCCGCGGCGGGCTCGACCTGCAAGGCGCGATCGACGCCCCGAACTGGCACAACGACAGCTTCCCCAGCTCCTTCTTCCCGCGCGGGTGCCGCCCCGGCAGTCTGACCGTCGAGTCCCGGACGGACCCCGGGGTGGTGGCCGAGCTGCGCCGGCGCGGCCACGACGTGACGGTCGGCCCCGGCTGGTCGGAGGGGCGGCTGTGCGCGGTGGCCCGGGACCCGCGGACCGGGGTGCTCTCGGCGGCGGCCAACCCCCGCGGGATGCAGGGGTACGCGGTGGGGCGCTGACGCCCGAGCCCTCCGAGGTTGATCGCCGGCGCCGTCTGTTCCGCCGGATTCCATCGCCCGTACACCGGGGCGGCGGGGATTGTCAGTGGCACGTGCTCTCATGGAGGCATGATCGAAGCAATGGAGACCATCGACGAGTTTCTCCTCCGGCACGCCGTCGACGTCGAGGACGCCATCCGCAAGGCGGCCCGCACCGAGATCCTGCCCCGCTGGCGCAGGCTCGCCGACCACGAGGTCGACCAGAAGGCCGGACCGCACGACCTGGTGACGGACGCCGACCGGCTCGCCGAGCGGTACCTCACCGAAGCCCTCGGCGCCCTGCTGCCGGGTTCCGTGGTGGTCGGCGAGGAAGCCGTGCACGCCGACCCGGAGACGTACGAGGCGCTCCAGGGCGACGCGCCGGTGTGGATCGTCGACCCGGTCGACGGCACCCGCCAGTTCGTGCGCGGCGAGGACGGCTTCTGCACGCTGGTCGCACTCGCCCACCGGGGCGTCCTGCTCGCCTCCTGGACCTACGCCCCGGCCCGCGAGCAGCTCGCCACGGCGGTGCGCGGCAAGGGCGCCCACCTCGACGGCGTCCGGCTGGTCTCCGGGTCCCCGGAGCAGGGCCGGGACCTGCGGATAGCCACCTCGCACCCGGATTACACGACCGACGCGCAGAAGCGCGAGCTGTTCGCCCTGTGGGTCGACGGCGTCGCCCCGCGCCCCTGCGGCTCGGCTGGCCTGGAGTATCTCGCCGTCGCCCGGGGCGAGTTGGACGCGACGGCGTTCTCCTGGGAGGCCGCCTGGGACCACGCGGCCGGACTCCTGCTGGTCGAGGAGGCGGGCGGCGCCCACCTCACCCGGGACGGCGTGCCGTTCCGCGTCACCGGCGACAACGCGCTGCCGTTCACCGCGGCCCGCGACGCGGCCACCGCCCAGCGGGTCGTGGACCTGCTGCAGAACCCGCACTGGTAGCCCGAGCGGGGAGTGTGTCAGTCCTCCGGCATATCCTGAGGCCGAGTGGCCATCGGCTGACGAAGGGGTCCGAAGGTGCCGTCGATGCTCGATGCGGTCGTGGTGGGGGCGGGGCCGAACGGCCTGACGGCCGCCGTGGAGCTGGCCCGGCGCGGTTTCTCCGTCGCCCTCTTCGAGGCGCGGGACACCGTCGGCGGCGGTGCCCGCACCGAGGAGCTCACCCTCCCCGGCTTCCGGCACGACCCGTGCTCCGCCGCGCACCCGCTCGGCATCAACTCACCCGCCTTCCGGGCCCTGCCCCTGGAGCGCTACGGCCTTCGGTGGCTGCACGCCGACCTGCCCATGGCCCACCCCTTCCCCGACGGCAGCGCCGCCGTACTGGCCCGCTCCGTCGCCGAGACCGCGGCCTCCTTCGGGCCACGCGACGCCGGCACGTACCGCAGGCTGGTCGAGCCGTTCCTGCCCAGGTGGGACACGCTGGCGCGGGACTTCATGTCGCTGCCGGCGACTGCGCTGCCCCGTGACCCGGTCACCCTCGCCCGCTTCGGCCTGGCCGGACTGCCACCGGCCACGCTGCTGCTGCGCCGCTTCCGCGAGGAGCGGGCCAGGACGCTGTTCGCCGGGCTCGTCGCCCATGTCATGGCCCCGCTCAGCGGCTTCGCGACCGGCGCCGTCGGCCTGGTCTTCGCGCTCGCCGCGCACGCCCGTGGCTGGCCGGTCGCCCAGGGCGGCTCCCAGGCCGTCTCCGACGCGCTCGCCGCCTATCTGAAGGACCTCGGCGGCGCGATCCACACCGATTACGAGGTCAAGCGACTGGACGACCTGCCGCCCGCGCGCTCGTACGTCTTCGACACCTCGCCGACCGCCCTCGCCCGCATCGCCGGCTTCGGCACCTACTACCAGGGCTACCGCTACGGCCCCGGCGTCTTCAAGGTCGACTACGCCCTGGACGGACCGGTCCCCTGGACCGCCCCGGAAGCCCGCCGCGCCGGGACCGTGCAGATCGGCGCGGACAGCGCGGAGATCGGCGCCGCCCTGCGCGCCGCCTCCCGCGAGGGCCGCGCCCCCGGCCGGCCGTTCATGATCACCGTCCAGCCCGGCGTGGCGGACCCGAGCCGGGCCCCCGAGGGCAAGCAGGTGTTCTGGGCGTACGCCCACGTGCCGAACGGCTGGACCGGCGACCTCACCGAGGTGATGGAGCGTCAACTGGAGAGGTTCGCCCCGGGGTTCCGCGACCGGGTGCTGGCCCGCGCCACCGCGGGCCCCGCCGAACTCGCCGCCCGCAACGCCAACTACGTCGGCGGCGACATCGGCACCGGAGCGGTCACCGGCCTCCAGGCCCTGCTGCGTCCCAAGCTCTCCCTGTTCCCGTACACCACCCCGCACCCGGCCGTCTTCATCTGCTCGTCGGCGACCCCGCCCGGCCCGGGGGTGCACGGCATGTCGGGGCACAACGCGGCGAAGGCCGTATGGAGGAGGCTGAGGCAGCCATGACCCGCATCACCCTCGTCCGGGGCGACATCACCCGGCAGAGCGTCGACGCCGTCGTCAACGCGGCCAACTCCTCGCTGCTCGGCGGCGGAGGCGTCGACGGCGCCATCCACCGGCGCGGCGGCCCCGCGATCCTGGCGGAGTGCCGCAAGCTCCGCGCCGGACACCTGGGCAAGGGGCTGCCCACCGGCCAGGCGGTCGCCACCACCGCGGGCGAACTCGACGCGCGCTGGGTCATCCACACGGTCGGACCGGTCCACGCCGCGACCGAGGACCGCTCCGCACTGCTGGCCTCCTGCTACCGCGAGTCCCTGCGGCGCGCCGACGAACTCGGCGCCCGCACGGTCGCCTTCCCGGCCATCTCCACCGGCGTCTACGGCTGGCCGATGGACGACGGCGCCCGGATCGCCGTGACGACCGTCCGGGAGGCGGACACCGCCGTCGAGGAGGTGCGGTTCGTCCTCTTCGACGAGCGCGCCTACGACGCGTTCGCCGCCCAGCTGGTGCTGTGACCGGAAAGATTCACCGGCTCACCTGAGGACGCCCGCGGGTCAGCCCAGGAGGCGGCGCTTCTGCTCCGCGAACTCCTCCTCGGTGAGGACGCCCTGCGCCTTCAGGTCGCCGAGCTGCTTGAGCTGCTCGATCCGAGCGGACATGTCGTCGGCGGCGGGCGGTGCCGCGGGCGGCGTCGGCGGCGGCTGGGCGGCGGGCGGTTGCTGTTCGTAGTCCTGTTCGGCCCAGCGGCCCGCCTGGCGCCGGGAGACGCGGTTCGACACCGCGGTGGCGGTGCCGGCGACGACGGCGGTGCGCGCGATTCCCCGCAGCAGTCCGGGCATGTCGGTCATCTCCGTTCAGTCGACGGCGTCGAGCGACGCCAGCAGGGCCTGCACCGGGATCCGGCCGTTCGCGACCAGCTGGGCGCCGCTGCGCCGCAGCGCGGCGGCCAGCGGCGCGGCCCACAGGTTCTCGTAGACGAGGACCGCGGCGGAGTTGCCGGGCTCCAGCGCGTTCCCCGCCTCGGCGAGGTCGCCCTCGTCCAGCAGGCCGGAGGAGGCCCCCTCGAAGACCGTCAGGTCGACCGTGTCGTCGCCGAGGTCCCGTATCTCGAGCGCGGTCACCGAACCGTCGGCGTCCTTGCGCAGGAAGGCCAGGTCGAGGATCCGCACGATGCGGCGGTCGGCGAGATCGACCAGCAGGGGAAAGGCCTCGCCGGTCATCCTGTTGCCCGGGAACTCGATCACCAGGTAGTCGACGGGGCCCATCTCTTCGACGCTGTCCATGGGTCACTCCTCCTGGACGGGGCGGAACGGGACGGGAGCGCGGGGGCGGTCGCCGGCCGGTGCCTCCATTCCAGCACCCGCGCCGGGGCACCGCATGTGCGGCGCAGGCCGGGGCGGCCCCGCACCGGCGGCCCCCGGGATCAACTCGTCAGCTGGTAGAGGCTCCTGCCGACCAGCCAGCAGCCCAGCAGCAGGCACAGCGTCACCAGCGCCTGCTCCTGGTACCGGGTCAGCCAGGCGCGCAGCCGCAGCAGCCGGCCACGGGCCGCCGTCGGGGCGAAGACCACGTACAGCTCCAGGGTCAGCAGGCTCGAGGTGGCCAGCAGGCAGAAGCCGAACAGGGCGAGCCAGGTCGCGACGTGCGAGGTGTCCGCCTCCACGACCGTCGTGGCCCCGGCCGCGACCAGCCCCCACGGCTGCAGCAGGACGGCGAGACCGGCCGCGCTCCACACCGTGCTGCGGTCCATCTCCGAGGTCAGGGACACCGACGACGCCGGTTCCGGCGCGGGCTGCCCCGCCCCGGGGTTCCGGACCCGGCGACCGCCCAGACGCCGGCGCCGGTGTGCGCCGTACCCGAGGAGCGACACCCCGATGAGCAGCTTGGCCGCGAGGGCGGCGGTGGACGGCGGGGACTTCGGCGGTGGCGGCTGCCCGCCCGTCAGCAGCAGGACGATCGTGATCACGAGGGCCAGGCACGCCAGCCAGCTCAGGATGAAGACCAGGCCTTTCCACACGCCCCTGGCGGAGGCCACCACCAGGACGAAGGCCGTCAGCGGCAGCGGTTCGAGCGTGATGGCAAGCGCGATGAGCAGCAGGTCGAGGACCACGACGACCCCCAGCTTCTCGGACACCACGAGCGTAGGCGCGCGACGCCGGGACGACACCCGGGCCCGACCCGGCGTGGATCCCGGGGTGCCGCCCGGGCGCCCGCCCCGCACCCTGGACGCAGGAAGGAGCGATGCCATGCGGACCAGGGGGCGAGTGCCGCGCAACGGCTCTCGGCCCGGGCCGTCGCGGTGGCGTGAGCGGACCGCGCGGCTGGTGGCGCGGGCGAAGGCGCTGCACCGGTGGGCGGAGATCCGGTTCCCCGTCGTGATCCATCTCGCGGACCGGATGGTGTCCGTGAACATCTTCGACACCGCAACGCGGGTGGCCGCCCAGTGCTTCCTGACCGCCGTCCCGCTGCTCTTCGTGTTCGTCGCCTACGCCCCGCCCGCGGTCGAGCAGGAGCTGATCCGTTCGGTGCGCTCGGTGTTCGGCCTGACCGGACCGGTCGACCCCCAGCTCCAGCACCTCGTGCAGCCGCAGAGCGAAGGCCTGCGGCAGACCACCGGCGCCGTCGGCGTGCTGATGGTGCTGATCTCCGCCACCTCGCTCAGCCGGGCCGTGCAACGGCTGTGCCAGCGTGCCTGGGGCATCCCCCGCGGCACCCTCCGGATCGCACCGTGGCGCTGGCTCGCCTGGCTCGCCCTGTGGATCGTCGCGCTGGTCCTCCAGGGCGTGCTGCGGGACGGTTTCGGCGTGGGGGGCTGGCTGGGCGTCCCGGTCACCTTCGCCGCCCAGGCGTGCCTGTGGTGGTGGACGCAGCACCTGCTGCTCGGCGGTCACGTCAGCTGGAAGCCGCTGCTCCCCGGGGCCGCGATCACAGCGCTCTCCTTCACCGCTCTGTCGGTGACCGCGCGGTTCTACATGCCGCGCGCCCTCGACCGCGCCCTCGGCGAGTACGGCTCGCTGGGAGCGGTCTTCGTGGCCCTGTCCTGGCTGATCGTGGTCTGCCTGGCCGCCACCCTCAGCGTCACCGTCGGCGCGGTCCTGGCCCAGGAGCCGTTCCTCGCCGGCCGGCTCGACAGCCCGCCGCCCGGCCGCCCTCGGGACGCCGGGACGCCCGCGGACCGGACGCCCGGCCCACCCGGTCCCCGCTCCGGATAGCCGTGCCGTCCGGCCGGGGAGACCCGCGTGTCCTGCGCCGGGGCGCGAACCCTGTGATCCTGATGGAGTAGAGCGCCGGCCACGGCCGGCCGGACACAGGTGGTGATGTCTGTGGCCGCGAACGACGACAGCGCACTGGGGCGGGCCGCCGGGTACACCGGCCCGTCGGGGGAGCCGTTCCTGCGTACCCGGTTCGCCGCACCGGCCAGGCCCGCCACCTTCGTCCGCAGGCCCAGGCTGACCGCGCACCTCGACCAGGCCCTCCACACGCCGCTGACCATGGTCAACGGCGCGGCCGGCGCGGGAAAGACCCTCCTCGTCGCCGACTGGGTCGCCGGGCTCGGACAACCGGTCGCCTGGCTCACCCACGAGGCGGGCGACCAGCGGCCCGGCACGTTCTGGACCAATGTCCTGCACGCCCTGCGCTCCGCGGGCACCGCGCTCCCCGCCGGCATCGGCGGCCCGGGGACCATCGGCATGGTCGGCCACCGGCTGCTCGGCCGGCTCGCCGAAGAGCTGAACGGGAGCGGCCGGCCGGCGATCCTGGTCCTCGACGAGTTCGACCGGCTGTCCGCCCCGGAGCCCGCCGAGCAACTGGAGTTCGTCCTGCACCACGCCGGACAGGGCCTGCGGCTGATCCTGGTCACCCGGACCGAACCCCTGCTGCCCCTGCACCGCTACCGGGCCGCCGCGGCCATCACCGAGATCAGGAACGACGAACTGGCCTTCACCCCCGAGGAGGCCGCCGACCTGCTGGCCCGGCACGACCTGCCGCTGCCCGCCCAGGCCGCGCGCGCCCTGGTGGAGCGCACCCGCGGCTGGGCGGCCGGAGTGCAGCTGAGCGCCCTCGCCGCCCGGCAGAGCGGGGACCCGGAGACGTACCTCAAGGAGTTCGAGGCCGGTCACAGTGTCATCGCCGACTTCCTGCTGGCCGAGGTGCTCAACCGGCAGTCGCCCCAGACGCAGGACCTGCTGTTGTGCGTCAGCGTCCTCGACCGGTTCTGTCCCGAACTGGCCGAGGCCCTCACGGGCCGCCCCGGCGCCGGACCGCGGCTGGCCGCTCTGTGCCGCCAGAACGCCTTCGTCGAGCACCTCGGGCACTCCTGGTTCCGGCTGCACCCGCTGTTCGCGGAGATCCTCCGGGTCCACCTGCGGGCGCGCCGCCCGGAGCGGGAACCCGAACTGCATCGGCGCGCCGCGTGCTGGCTGCGGGCCCACGGCGCCGTACCCGAGGCACTGGCCCACGGCGCGGCGGCGGCCGACTGGGAGTTCACCGCCGGCGCCGTCGTCGACGACCTGGCGATCGGCCGGCTGCTCACCGGGCCGCGCGCCGACGACCTCACCGAACTGTTCTCCCGGATGGACACGGAGGCCACCGGCGCGGCGGTGGACCTGGTGCGGGCGGCCCGCGACCTGTCCGGGTGCGACCTCGACCGCGGCCTCGTCCACCTCGGCCACGCGGCGCAGGACCCGGCGCCGGGGGAGCCCGCCGCCGCGAGCCGGCTGAGCCGGGTGCTCCTGGAGTCCCTGGCGGCTCGGCTGACCGGTGCCCCCGGCCAGGCCGAGCAGGCGATGGCCACTGCCGAGCGACTCCGCCACGAGGTGCCCGCCGACCAGCTGGCACGCCACCCCGAGCTCGGCGCGCTGCTCCTCACCCACCTGGGTTCGGCCCGCGTGTGGGCCGGGCGCTTCGACGAGGCCCGCGCCGCCCTCACCGAGGTGGCCGCCCTCGCCGACGCCGCGACGGAACTGCCGCGTGAGGACTGCCTCGGGCACCTGGCGCTGCTCGACTACTTCGACGGCCGGCTCGACCGGGCGGAGAGCCGGGCCCTGGCCGCCACGGCCGTGACCCGGCACTGCGGAGGCCATCCGTTCCCGGGCGCCGGGCTCGGGCAGCTGGTGCTGGCCACCGTCGCCGTCGACCGCGACGAGCTGGACCAGGCCCGGACCCTGCTGGCCGAGGCCGCCGAGTCCGGCCCCGGCCCCGCGGCGCCCGACCCGGTGACCGAGGGGTGCCGGGCCCTGGCGACCGCACGGCTGCTGGCGGCGCTCGGCGACCCGGAGGCCGCCGCGGACGCGGCCGCCCCGGCCGTACGGGCCACCGTCACCTCGCCCTGGGTCCGGGCCGACGCGGCCCTGGCCTCGTCGGCGGCCCATCTCGCCGAGGGCCGCCCGGAGGCGGCCGCCGGGGTGCTCGACGGGGTCCGGGGCCCCGACGGGTCCGTGTGCGCGGCGGAGCTGGCCTGGGCGCGCCTGGTCACCGGGCACCGCGACGAAGCGGTCGAGGCGGCGGGCCCGCTGTGCGCGGACGAGGGGGGAGGTCCCGGGGTCACCGTGCGGGCCACCCTGGTCCACGCGCTGGCCGCGGTCGAGACGGGGGACGCCGACACCGCCCGGAGACTGCTCGCCAAGGCGCTCCTGGAGGCCCGCGGGAACCGGCTGCGCCGCCCGTTCCTGGACGCCGGACCGCGCATCCGGCGCCTGCTGGACACCCCGCAGCTGCACGGCCTGGCCGCGGGCTGGCTGTACGGCGACGGCGCCGGTGCCGTCCCCGAGGCGTCGCCGCTGCTCGTGGAGGAGCTGAGCGGACGTGAGCGCGAGGTGCTGAGCAGGCTGGCGCAGCTGATGTCCACCCAGGAGATCGCCGCCGACCTGTACGTCTCCGTGAACACCGTGAAGACGCACCTCAAGAGCGTCTACCGGAAACTCGGGGTGGGCCGGCGCGGCGACGCGGTGCGCCGGGCCCGCGAGCGCGGCCTGCTGTGACCGCCCGCCCGCGGCGGTCACCGCAGACCGGACCCGGATCACCTCCGTCGGGTGAGGCCGACGGTGCCCGGCGCGGCGCAGGATCGGTGCACAGACCGCAGCACACCGCGGCGGGAGACGGCTCATGCACTACGAGATCCGCGTCGAAGGGGCCATGTCCGAGACGCTGACGCAGGCCTTCCCGGAAATGGAACACGTGACGATGTCCGGCCAGACGGTCCTGTTCGGTCCCGTCATCGACGAGGCACAGCTGTACGGCCTGCTGAACCGCTGTCAGTCACTCGGACTGCGGGTCGTGGAGATGCGGCGCCGTCCGGAGTGACCAGGCGTACCGCACAGCAGCGCACGATCACCCGCACCGGGTGAGGACCCCGGGAGCCCGTCGTGCGCACCCTGAAACCGCAGAGCGCGGCCGACCGGCCGGCGCCGTGGACGGAGGACACAAATGAGCGCGCAGACCTACCTCGCGTACGACTATCCGCTGCTGAGCGCCTTCTGGACCATGCTGTGGCTGTTCCTGTGGATCATGTGGCTCGTCCTGCTGTTCCGGGTCATCGTGGACATCTTCCGCGACGACTCGATGGGCGGCTGGGCCAAGGCCGGCTGGCTGGCCCTCTGCATCGTGGTCCCCTTCCTGGGCGTTCTCGTCTATGTGATCGCCCGCGGCAAGGGCATGGGGCAGCGCGAGATCTCCCAGGCCCGGGACCAGCAGAAGGCCTTCGAGTCCTACATCCGGCAGACCGCCCAGGGCGGCACCGGCCAGACCAGCAGCGTCGACGAACTGGCCAGGCTCTCCGAGATGAAGTCCCGTGGCGACATCTCGGACGAGGAGTTCCGCCGGGCCAAGGCACTGGTCCTGAGCGACGCCGCCCCGACCACCCCACGCACCGGCGCCGTGCCCACCACCCACGGGCGCTGACCGCACCACCAGCACCAGCAGCACCACGAGATCTGCGAGAACGAATCGAGGCAGGCGCATGACAGCGACACACCCCGCGCACCACCCGCACACCGCCAAGATGCAGTGGGCCGGCGGACTGACGACCTTCTCCGCCGTCATGCTGATGATCGCCGGTCTGCTCGCGGTGTTCCGCGGCATCATGGCGATCGCCAAGGACGACGTGTTCGTCACGACGCCCAACTACGTCTTCAAGTTCGACCTCACGAGCTGGGGCTGGATCCACCTGGTCCTCGGCGTGATCGCCGTGGTCGTCGGTGTCGGCCTCCTGCAGCCCGCCGCGTGGGCCCGCGGCGCCGGCGTGGCCATCGCCGCGCTGGTGATCATCGCCAACTTCCTGTCCCTGCCGTACTACCCGGTCTGGTCCGTGGTGATGATCGCGCTGTCCGGTTTCATCATCTGGGCGCTGTGCGTGGTCCGCGGCGACGAGTCCGCGGACACGACCTGACGCGTCCGGGCCCACCCGGAACTCCTCCCGACGGCGGCGCCGCCCCGCACCGATTCTCCGGTCCGGGCGGCGCCGTCCGGGACCAGGTGGGCCTCGGCCGCGCGGCGGAACGCCGGGAACAGCGGGTGACGGTCGCCGGCCCGGGTGGCGAGGACCACCTGGAGAGGCGTGGCGTCCGCCACCGGGACGACGGCGATGTCCGGCCGCAGGTTCCCGCCGAACCCGGCCGGTGCCAGCGTCACCACCTCACCGCTCGCGACCAGCTCGAGCTTGTCCTCCAGCGAGTCCACCTCGGGGCCCAGCCGGGTGTGGCCCGGAGGGTTCGCCCCGATCCGGTCGGCGCCGGTGAAACGCGGGAGCTGCTCCTCGGAGAAGTCGGCCAGGGTGACCGACTCCTTGCCCGCCAGCCGGTGGTCGAGCGGCACCAGCAGGACGCGCGGCTCCTCGTAGAGGACCGTGACGTCCAGGTCGTCGGCGGTGAACAGGAACCGGGTCACCACCACGTCGACGCGACGGTCCAGCAGCGCTTCGCGCGGGTCGTTCCAGTCCAGGTGCAGGGCCCGGACATCCGCCCCGGGATGACGGTGGCGCAGCTCCCGGACGGCCGGGGTGACGATCATATGGGTGGTGAACCCGACGGTGAACGGGGCGTGGGCGGCCGCCGACCGCGCGCTCGCGGCGGCCCGGCCGGCCGTCCGCAGCAGCTCCCTCGCCTGCGGCAGGAAGACCTCCCCGGCCTCCGTGAGCCGGGTGCCGCGCGGACTGCGGTCCAGCAGCCGGGCACCCACCTGCTGTTCGAGCCGCCGGATCTGCCGGCTCAGCGAGGGCTGCGCCAGACGAAGCGCGTCGGCCGCGCGACCGAAGTGCAGTTCTTCGGCGACGACGGTGAAGTAACGCACCAGGCGCAGCTCCAGGTCCACCGCCGGTACGGGGGAATCGGGCACCCCGCGACTCTACCCGCGCGCCGGCGAAACGCCGGTGAGCTGCGGTGATAACCGGACAGGCAACACGGGGTGCGGAACAGGTCTTGGACCCGGCCCCGTCGTCGGGCGCACGCTGTGGTCATCCCACCAGAAGCACTCCCCGTGAGGTGATTTGTCATGCGTGTGTTCGTCACCGGCGCCACCGGTTTCGTCGGCAGCGCGGTGGTCCGCGAACTGCTCGGCGCCGGGCACCAGGTGCTCGGCCTGGCCCGTTCGGACGCGGCCGAGGCGGCCCTGAAGGAGGCGGGAGCGCAGGCGCACCGGGGCGACCTGAACGACGTCGACGGGCTGCGGGCCGCGGCCGCCGGAGCCGACGGGGTGGTCCACACCGGCTTCCACCACGACTTCTCCGACCTGCACGGCGCCCTGCGCATCGAGCTCGCGGCCCTGGCCGCTTTCGGCGACGCCCTCGCCGACTCCGGTCGCCCCCTCGTCGTCACGTCCGTGACCGGCCTGCTCGCCCCCGGCCGCGTCGGCACCGAGACCGACGGTCCCGACCCCGCCGGGCCGGGCGCGCACCGGGCCGAGTCGGAACGGGCCGCACTGGCCCTGGCCGACCGCGGGGTGCGGGTCAGCGCCCTCCGGCTGCCCTCGGTACACGGTGCGGGCGACCACGCGTTCGTGCCGGCCCTCATCGGCGTCGCCCGGGACAAGGGCGTCGCCGCCTACCCGGACGAAGGGGCCAACCGCTGGTCCGCCGTGCACCGCCTGGACGCCGCCGCCCTCTACCGCCGGGCCCTGGAGGCGGCCCCGGCGGGCGCCGTCCTGCACGCGGTCGCCGAAGGGGAGGTACGGTTCCGCGACATCGCCGAGGTGATCGGCCGCCGCCTCGACGTGCCGGCGGTCTCCCTGCCCCGGGCTCAGGCGACCGAACACTTCGGCTGGCTCGCCCACTTCTGCGTCAACGACAACCCGACGTCGAGCGCCATGACCCGGCAGCGGTACGACTGGCGCCCCGAGCAGCCCGGACTCCTCGCCGACCTGGACCAGGACCACTACTTCTGACCCGAGGCCCCTCCCGCGGGGGCCCTCCTGTGGGGCCCTTCTGCGGGGCCCTTCTGCGGGGCCCTTCCCCGAGGACCTTCCCGCGACCCGAGGTCAGCCCACCTTCGTGTCGGATTCCCGCCAGCACCGGCCACCTTCCGTGGCCGATGCTGGATCCATGCAGAAAGGGATGCACCTCGACCGAGAGCACTGCGTACGGGCCGTTCAGTCGAAGGACGCGCGGTTCGACGGCTGGTTCTTCACCGCCGTCCTCACCACGCGCATCTACTGCCGGCCCAGCTGCCCGGTGGTACCGCCCAAGCCCGCGAACATGACGTTCTACCCGAGCGCCGCCGCCTGCCAGCAGGCCGGCTTCCGCGCCTGCAAGCGCTGCCGTCCCGACACCAGCCCCGGCTCCCCGGAGTGGAACCAGCGCGCCGACCTGGTCGCCCGCGCCATGCGGCTGATCGCCGACGGGGTCGTGGACCGCGAGGGCGTGCCCGGCCTCGCCGCCCGCCTCGGCTACAGCCCCCGGCAGGTGGAACGCCAACTGCTCGCCGAACTCGGCGCCGGCCCGCTGGCCCTCGCCCGGGCCCAGCGCGCCCAGACCGCCCGCCTGCTGATCGAGACGACCGCCCTGCCGATGGCGGAGATCGCCTTCGCGTCCGGATTCTCCTCGATCCGCACCTTCAACGACACCGTCCGCGAGGTCTTCGCGCTCTCGCCGACCGAGCTGCGCGACCGCCGCCCGAGGACCGCGCAGCACGCCCCGGGCGCGCTCTCGCTGCGCCTCCCCTTCCGGGCGCCGCTCAACCCCGACAACCTGTTCGGACACCTCGCGGCCACCGCCGTCCCCGGCGTGGAGGAGTGGCGGGACGGCGCCTACCGGCGGACCCTGCGGCTGCCGTACGGCCACGGCATCGCCGCCCTCGCGCCGAAGCCCGACCACATCGCCTGCCGGCTCGCCCTGAGCGACCTGCGGGACCTGCCCGTCGCCATCAGCCGCTGCCGTCGGCTCCTGGACCTGGACGCCGACCCGGTCGCCGTGGACGACCAGCTCCGTTCGGATCCCGTCCTGGCGCCGCTGGTGGACAAGGCGCCGGGGCGGCGGGTGCCGCGCACGGTGGACGAAGCGGAGTTCGCGGTCCGGGCCGTGCTCGGCCAGCAGGTCTCCACGGCCGCCGCCCGTACCCACGCGGCCCGCCTGGTGGCGGCCCACGGCACCCCGGTCGACGACCCCGAGGGCGGCCTGACCCACCTGTTCCCGTCCCCCGAGGCGCTCGCGGACGTACCCCCCGAGTCCCTGGCGATGCCCCGCAGCCGTCGCACCACCTTCACCACCCTGGTGAGCCGACTGGCCGACGGCACCCTCCACCTGGGTGTGGAGAGCGACTGGGCGGAAGCCCGTGCCAGGCTCCTCTCCCTGCCCGGCTTCGGCCCCTGGACCGTCGACGTGGTCGCCATGCGCGCCCTCGGCGACCCGGACGCCTTCCTCCCCACCGACCTCGGAATCCGCCGCGCCGCCCAGGAACTGGGCCTGCCCGGCACCCCGGCCGCCCTCACCGCACGTGCGGCCGCCTGGCGCCCCTGGCGCGCCTACGCCGTCCAGTACCTGTGGGCGACCGACAGCCACCCGATCAACTTCCTTCCCGTGTGAGGACCTTGCCGTGAAGAACCACACCGTGACCGAGAGCCCCTACGGCCCGCTCACCCTGGTCGCCGAGGACGGCACCCTCTGCGGCCTGTACATGGAGGAGCAGCGCCACCGGCCGCCCGAGGAGTCCTTCGGCGACCGCGACGACGACCTGTTCGCCGAGGCCGAGGAACAGCTCGCCGCCTATTTCGCAGGCGAGTTGAAGGAGTTCACCGTCGAACTGCGGCTGAACGGCACACCGTTCCAGCGCCGCGTCTGGGACCAGCTGACCCGGATCCCGTACGGCGAGACCCGCACCTACGGCGAACTCGCCGACGCCCTCGGCAGCCCCCGGGCCTCCCGCGCGGTCGGCCTCGCCAACGGCCGCAACCCCGTCGGCATCATCGTCCCCTGCCACCGGGTGATCGGCGCCGACGGCAACCTCACCGGCTACGGCGGCGGCCTGCCCCGCAAGCAGCGCCTGCTGGACTTCGAACGGGGTGCGGGCCTGTTCTGACACGGGTTTCCTCCCACCGGTTCGCGGACGACGTCGTCGGCGCGGCCGTCGTGCGGCGTGAGCTCGGCGCTGACGGCGGAATACTCGGCTGCGGCCGGGGCCGGCCCGCTTCTAGGATCCTCGTCCAAGGCGCCGGCACGGCGCCCCGCCGACCGTTGGCAGGCAACGGACCGAGGATGCGTGGCGCAATGGGCAGCCGACTCTCCGCGATCTCCTTCGACGCGCACCACCCCGAGAACCTGGCGCGTTTCTGGTCCGGCGTCATGGGGCTGGAGGAGGCCGGCGATTCCTCCGACGGCGTCGCCCTGCTGTCCGGGAACGACGCCGGCTACCGCCTGCGCTTCCGTCCCTCCCGCAAGCGGAAGACCGCCCAGAACCGGCTGCACTTCGACCTGACCAGTTCCTCCCCGGAGAACCAGCGGGAGACCGTGGCCAGGGCGCTCGCCCTGGGCGCGCGCCACGCCGACGTCGGCCAGGGCCCGGACGCGTCCCATGTGGTCCTCGCCGACCCCGAGGGCAATGAGTTCTGCGTCATCGAGCCGGGCAACGCGTTCCTCGCCGGCTGCGGCTTCATCGGAGCGCTCGCCTGCGACGGTTCGCGGAGCGTGGGCTACTTCTGGAGCGAGGCGCTGGGCTGGCCGCTGGTCTGGGACCAGGACGAGGAGACCGCCATCCAGTCACCGAACGGCGGTACGAAGATCACGTGGGGTGGGCCGCCGCTCATGCCGGATCCCGGCAAGGACCTGCACCTCGACCTCGCACCGGACGACGACCAGCAGGCCGAGGTCGAGCGTTTGCTCTCCCTGGGGGCGAAGCGTCTCGACTCCGACCACGGCGGCGACGGCGCGGTGCTGCTGGCCGACCCCGACGGCAACGAGTTCCGCGTGCTGGGGTGAGCGGCAGCCGCCGGCTCGGCGAGGCCGGAATTCACTCGACCCGGTGACCGTTCTCCAGCTCCGCCGTCCCCGAGCCCTCCGTGCGGGTGTCCAGGGCGACCAGTACGCGCCGTCCGAGCGCGCCGGACAGGTGGTCGGTGATCTGCTCGCGGGGGACCAGCCGCCAGGACAGCAGTTCCTCCTCCTGGAGGACGATCGCCTGGAGGTCGGCTTCGGTGAGGACGCCGCCGTCGTACACGTACGCCACGACGGGCGGCCGGCCGGTGCCGTGCACCCAGTCCACCGCCAGCAGCCGGCCCATCGGCCGGTCCAGGCCGATCTCCTCCAGGGTCTCCCGGCGGGCGCCCTGGCGAGGGGTCTCGCCGTCGTCGGACTCCACGGTCCCGCCCGGCAGCGCCCAGCCCTCCCGGTAGTTGGGCTCGACGAGCAGGACCCGCCCCTCGGCGTCCAGGAAGAGCGCGGCGGCCCCGGCGAGGACGCGGGGGAGGCTCGCGATGTACGCGGCGTAGGTGTCGGTGGTGGTCACCCAGGCAGGGTAACCAGGCCGGGCCCGCGCCCGGACCGCCGTGGCGCCGCCCGGGCCGGGGAATGACGGGGACGGCGTCCTCCGGTTAAGGTCGCAGCGGCGCGACTGGCCTTGACGTGCGAGAGGCCCGGAATGCAAGGGGATACAGGTGACACAGCATGTGCTCATCGCCGCGGACAAGTTCAAGGGCTCGCTGACCGCCGTGCAGGTGGCCGAGCGGGTCGCGGCGGGGCTGCGGCGGATCGTGCCCGGCCTCGACGTGGCGGCGCTGCCCGTCGCCGACGGCGGGGACGGCACGGTGGCCGCCGCGGTCGCGGCCGGTTTCGAACGGCATGAGCGGCGGGTCGCCGGCCCGCTCGGGCAGGAGGTCACCGCCGCGTTCGCGCTGCGCGGCGACACCGCGGTGGTGGAGATGGCCGAGGCGAGCGGGCTGCAGCGGCTGCCCCGCGGGGTCTTCGCGCCGCTCACGGCCTCCACGTACGGCTCCGGAGAGCTGCTGCGGGCCGCGCTGGACGCGGGCGCCCGCACGATCGTCTTCGGCGTCGGAGGCAGTGCCACGACGGACGGCGGGGCCGGGATGCTGTCGGCGCTCGGCGCGCGTCTCCTCGACGCGGACGGCGAACCGGTGTCGCCGGGCGGCGGCGGACTCGCCGAACTGGCCCGCGCGGACCTGTCCGGGCTGGATCCGCGGCTGTCCTCGGTGGACCTGATCCTGGCCAGCGACGTCGACAACCCGCTGACCGGCCCGAAGGGCGCGCCCGCCGTCTACGGCCCGCAGAAGGGCGCCTTGCCCGACGACGTGGAACTCCTGGACGCGGCGCTGGCCCACTTCGTGAAGGTCCTGGAGACCGAGGCCGGCTCGCGCGCCGCCGGGTACGCGCTGTCGCCGGGCGCCGGCGCGGCCGGCGGCATCGGCTACGGCGCGCTGCTGCTCGGCGCCCGGTTCCGGGCCGGCATCGAGGTCATGCTCGACGTGCTGGGCTTCGCGCCGGCGCTGGAACGGGCATCGCTCGTCATCACCGGCGAGGGCTCGCTCGACGAGCAGACGCTGCACGGCAAGGCACCGGCCGGGGTGGCCGCGGCCGCCCGTGCCGCGGGCAAGGAGGTGGTGGCGGTCTGCGGCCGCCTCGCCCTGCCGCCCGAGGCGATCGGGCGGGCCGGGATCCGCCGCGCCTACCCGCTCACCGCACTCGAACCGGACCTGGTGAAGTGCATCGCCGACGCCGGACCGATCCTGGAGCGGGTGGCGGAACAGATCGCACGGGACTTCCTGAGCTGACGGCGCCCTAGGGGCCCTTCTGATGGATCTCCGCGGCGTCGCGACGCCCGGCACGCACGCTCGACGCACGGGGTGGCGGGCCAGGTGGCTCCGCCACATGACCCGC
>NZ_JBEYJU010000067.1:0-48236 GCF_040703965.1 Streptomyces sp. NPDC006655
CGGCTCCAGCTTCGCCCACTGCGCATTCGTCAGATCGTGCCTCCCCACGAAGTGGATCTTGACACATCAAGATCCACTTCTGAAACGCACCCTAGCGGCACGAACAGGGCTCCGCTCGCGACCAGGGGCGCGGCCTCGCGGATGACGGGGAGCACCTTTGTCGCGTAGTCGAAATGGCCGGCGAAGAATCCGTGTACCGTCGCGCGCTTGCCGATCAGGGTCAGTGCGTCGACGGACATCGGCTGTCCGGTCGCCGAGGCGTAGCTGACGAGTGCGCCGCCCTCGGACAGCAGGTCGAGCAGGCGGGCGGGAGCGTCGCCGCCCACCGAGTCGACGGCGAGCCCGACCCGGGCATCGCCGATCGCCGTGCGAACCTCTTCGACCGCCGTCGCGCCGTCGAGGCGGACGATGTCCGCGCCGGCCGCGGTCAGTTCGGCGAACACGGACTCGTCCCGGACGAAGTTGATCGTCCGGAATCCGCGGGCCTTCGCCAGGGCGATCAGGGAACGTCCGACGCCGGAGTTCGCGGCGTTCTGCACGATCCAGTCCCCGGGCCTCAGGTCGGCGTATTCGCTCAGGATCAGACCGGCCGTGGGCGGATTGATGCCCAGCATCGACAACTGCTCGACGCTGCCTTCCGGCAGTCGGAACAGCCCGTCGGCGGGCAGCAGCAGCCGCTCGCGCCAGGCACCGGCGAGCAGCGGCAGAACCACCAGGTCGCCCGCCGCGGGCGTGTCGACGCCGGGGCCCGCCTCGATAACCCGGCCGACACCCTCGGTGCCGAGGACCAGCGGGAGCGGTGGCCGCACGAGCTCGCCCTTGACGAGCTTGAGGTCGTGCAGGTTCAGCGGTGAGAACTCGACCGCGACCTTGACCTCGCCGGCGCCGGGAGCGTTCGGCTCCTGGAGATCGACGACGCGTACGACGTCCTCCGGCTTCCCGAACTGGGTGATCTGGATGGCACGCATGGGGACTCCTGGTGAGAGGCGGCGAGATCTTCGCCGCAGTCAAACTGCACATTTTGCTTATGTCCGCCGCGGTATGTCCGTCGTCGGACGAGAGGGGGGGAATGTCAGTGCCGCACCTATGGCGCGTCTGCCCTGGGGATCAGGTCCAGCGCCTGGCGGGCTGTCTGCCGGAGTGTCGTGGCGTCGACGCCCGCCTTGGCCATGTTGTCGATGCCCCTGATCACGCTCAGCAGCAGATATCCCAGGGCTGTGGCGTCGGCATGCTCGGCCACTTCTCCCGCGTCCTGGGCGTCGCGTATGGCGGATGCGAGGGCGCCGGCGAGATCCTCGAAGGCGCGACGGGCCGTGGCCGCCACCATGTCGTCCTCTCCGGCGCGGTCCGCGGTGGCCTTGGTGAGGAAGCATCCCCGGCGGGGTGACTCGGTCGCGAAGGCGTCGGCGAGTGAGACGACGTAGCGCTCCAGGCGGGCCATCGGCGAGGTGAGCACCGCGTGCGGGCCCTCCTGCAGCTCCTCGCGGGCCTGGGCGACGAGGCCCTGGCAGTAGTCGGAGAAGACGCGCACATAAAGGTCGTGCTTGTTGCCGAACGCCTTGTAGATGCTGCCCTTGCCCAGGCCAGTCGCATCCATGAGGTCATAGGTGGACGTGCCGTCGAATCCGGTGGTCCAGAACCGGTCGCGCACGACATCGAGCACGGTGGTCTCGTCGAAGCCTCGTTTTCGCCCCATGACCTCACGGTACCTCATTGTGGTCCGGTTGGACCACAATGGTCGGCAACCCAGCCCTCATGCCGGCACGGAGGGATCGCCTGACGCTCCTCATTTTTTGACTGACTGGACCACTTCATGCTTCCGTTGTGGTCCGGTTGGTCAACAAAGCCGTGTCGACCGGCAAACCTGTGGAGGACTGATGGCTCAGAGCCGAACGAAGACGGAGACGGAGCGGAACAAGGCCGCCGTCCTCGAATTCCTGACGACCGCGTTCAACTCGAAGGACTTCACCGCGCTGGACCGGTACCTGCACCCCGACTACGTCCAGCACAACCCGTTCATCCCGCCGGCCAGGGCCGGGCTGCGCAAGTTCATCGCGGACCTGCCCGACGCCAGCCGGTACGAGCCGGGAGCGGTCATCGCCGAGGGAGACCTGGTGATGATCCACGGCAGGTACTCCGGCAGCACCGAGACACCCCTCGTGGCGGTCGACATCTTCCGCTTCGAGCAGGGCCTGGTGGTGGAGCACTGGGACGTCCTGCAGGACGAAGTGCCCGCGAAGGACACGGTGGCGGGCAACCACATGTTCACCAACCCGCAGGCCGGCCGGGCCTGAGGCACCGGACCGGCGAGGCGGGCGGCACGCCCCGCGCGGGCCATGCGCCGTTGCCTTCCCCTGATCGGGACATTCTGCGCCCATCAATGCAACAGCAATAGTTGCGTCAAGAAATTGGAGAATCTCATGGGACAGCTGGACGGCAAGACCGCCCTTGTCACCGGCGCCTCCAGCGGCATCGGCCTGGCGATCGCCCGCCGTTTCGCCGCCGAGGGCGCGACCGTCTACCTGACCGGCCGCCGCAAGGACGCGCTGGACGCCGCCGTCGCGCAGGTCGGCGCCCGAGGCATCGCCATCCAGGGCGATGCCTCGGACCTCGGCGACCTCGACCGACTCTTCGCCGAGATCGCGCACCGCAGCGGCCGCCTGGACATTGTGGTGGCCAACGCCGGGGTCGCGGACTACAGCCCGCTCGGCGCGATCACCGAGGAGGAGTACGACCGCACTACCTCGATCAATATCAAGGGCACGGTCTTCACCGTCCAAAAGGCACTGCCGCTGCTGACGGCCGGCGCCTCGGTGCTGCTGCTCTCCTCCAGCTCGGCCCTGCGGGCGCGCCCGGGCCTGGGCGTCTACGCCGCAACCAAGGCCGCGATCCGCAGCCTCGCCCGCACCTGGGCCGCCGAGCTGGCCGGCCGCGGAATCCGCGTCAACACCCTCACCCCAGGCCCTGTCGAGACCCCGGGCCTGGACGAGCTCCACGCCGCTTTCCCGCACAGCGATCAGCCCACCGCGGCCGAGCCCGCCCCACCGACCCCGTTCGGCCGCGCCGGCCGTCCCGACGAGGTCGCCGCCACCGCCCTCTACCTGGCCAGCGACCAAAGCAGTTTCACCACCGGCGCGGAACTGTTCGTCGACGGCGGAGCCACACAGCTCTAGCGCCAAATCGCGGGACGCATCCGATACCCCAGGGCGTCTGAGCCGCGTACTTGCGACCGTCGCCAGAGCAACGGATTCGACACAACGACACATGAAGAGCCGAATTCGGGTTCGCGCCGGTCGACCTTGGCGCGCCGCGTGAAGACGGGGCGCTCATTCAGCTCGGCGGGCCGCTGAGCTGCAAGCACTTCCTGTTCCAGGGCTGAGGCCCGACCGACACCTGATGCAAACGAAGAGACAAAGGACAAGGACCGATGACAACAGATACTCAGACCTCGCGGACCGTGGCAAAGAAGTTCGTGGAGCGCCTCGCAAAGCATGACCCCGACGGCATCCAGGAACTGTTCGCCGAGGAAATCGACTGGCACGTCCCCGGCAGTGACGCGCTGCCCTGGACCGGGCGCCGTACCCGCCGGGAGGAGGTCGCACCGTACTTCACCACGATGTGGTCGCACTTCGCGCACGACAAGAGCAAGGCCGTACTGGAGCGCATCATCGTCGACGGCGGTGACGTGGCGCTGATGGCGGTCTTCACACACACCGTCGCGGCCAATGGCAAGGAGTTCACCACACCGACGGCCATGCACCTGGCGGTCGAGGACGGCCGGATCGTTCGCCTGCACCAGTACGAGGACACCCTGACCGTCGCCGAGGCGTTCAACGCCGGCTGAGCGGACCGTACCCAAGGGCCCCGCGGCCCAGATCCCGCGCGGCCCGACATGCACATCCGAAGGAGCAAGTAACGTGACCACCCCTGTCGTCTCCATCGCCTACCACTCCGGCTACGGCCACACCGCCGTCCTCGCCGAGGCCGTCCGCGATGGGGTGACCACCGCCGGCGCCACCGCCCACCTGATCAACGTCGAGGAGATCTCCGAGGAGCAGTGGAACCTGCTCGACGCCTCGGACGCGATCATCTTCGGCTCGCCCACCTACATGGGCACCGCCTCCGCCGTCTTCCACGCCTTCGCCGAGGCCAGCTCCAAGCGCTGGTTCAACCAGGCGTGGAAGGACAAGATCGCCGCAGGTTTCACCATCTCCGCGGGCAAGAGCGGCGACAAGCTCAACACCCTGCAGTACTTCACCGTGCTCGCCGGGCAGCACCACATGCACTGGGTCGGCCTCGGCCTGATGCCCGGCTGGAACACCTCCACGGCGTCCGAGAACGACCTCAACCGCCTCGGCTTCTTCCTCGGCGCCGCCGCCCAGAGCAACCAGGACCAGGGAGCCGAGGGCGTACACAAGGCCGACATCGCCACCGCCGCCGAGCTCGGCAAGCGCGTCGTCGAGGTCGCCCGTGTCTACGCCGCAGGCCGCACCGCCCTCGCCGCCTGAGCGACCGACGCCCGGGCGGATGCGCGGCCCGGACGACGAGGTGGTGCCCGACGAAGCGCACCGGCAACTGCTCCGGACCGGGCAGCAGCACCGCAGACTCGCGATCAGCGACGCGCAGCGACGCCATCATGAGGCGGTCGCTTGGCCTTGATCAACGGAACCGTGGTTGGCGCTGAGATTGATCTTGAGCGATGGCGCTCTTCGGTACACCCCCCGGCTCCGACCGCGGGCTCAATGGAGCGGGCACAGTGTCGCCGGTCGGACGCCTGTCCATGGGTGAGTGGGGCTGCCACATGGACAGGCGTGACCCGTGGGCCTCACGCCGCTTCGAGGAAGGGGTAGTCGGTGTAGCCCTCGGCGCCCGGCCCGTAGAACAGTTCCGGCCGCGCCCTGCCCTGACAGCCCCGGTAAGACGTCGGCGGCGACCAGCGCCCGTCGGCGACACCCTCGCCCACGGCGAATCACCAGAGATGGACCTTCTCGCGGAAGCCTTCTCGCGGTAATTTACCGAGTACGAACGCACCCTCCAGCGTACCCAATCTCGTCTTCCGGGGCGGCGAGGAGGCCGAAGCGTCGTCGCGCGCGGGCTGTCTCGTGCCGTCGACGATGCCGACGGCAGACCGCCGGCGACTCTGCGGCGTCAACCGGCCTCGCCACCTCCACCCTCAACACCCTGAAAGAAGTGAAATGTCCGATATCCTCATCGACTACGACGTCGACGTGCCCATGTCCGACGGCACGATCCTGCGCGCGGACGTGTACCGGCCCGGAACAGGCCAAGGCCCCTGGCCCGTCCTGGTGCAGCGCAGCCCCTACGGCAAACGTGGGTTCATCACCAAGGATTTCATCGACGTGCTCAGCGTCGCGGCACACGGCTACATCGTGGTGCTGCAGGACACCCGCGGCCGCTTCGCATCGGAGGGCACCTGGAAGCCGTTCGACTTCGAGGTCTCCGATGGCCGCGACACCGTCGAATGGGCCGCGAAGATTCCCGGCAGTAATGGGCTCGTCGGCATGTTCGGGATGAGCTACACCGGCAGCACACAGTGGACCGCCGCGATCTCCGGCGCACCCGCGCTGCGGGCCATCACGCCCGTGATGACGTGGTCGGAACCCCTGGACGGCATCCACCGGCGAGGCGGCGCGACCGAGTTGGGGCTCAACGCGCTCTGGACGCTGTTCACCGGTCCGAGTCACCTGCCGCGCCTGCATTCCGGTAGGGAATTGGGGGCGGCGTTCCACTCACTCGTCACCGACTTCGACGGGCTGCGGGATCGCGGCTATTGGGAACTCCCCACCGGAAAACTGCCGCTCATCGACCGCTACGGCGGTCCGGATATCGGCACCCAGGCCGCCGTGGCCGATCCCGGCGCGGATTTTCCGCACCGCGTCCGCGGCAAGCATCATGACATCGCTGTTCCCTCGCTCAGCGTCGCCGGCTGGTACGACGTCTTCCTGCAGGGCACGCTCGACAACCACGTCGACAACCTGACAGCGGGCAACACCGCCAAGTTGGTGATCGGGCCCTGGACACACCTCGGCCTGCACACCTCGGGCGGCGGCGTGAGCGGTGAGGTCAACTACGGCCTGAGCACCGCACCGACGAGCATGTTCGGCACATCCCTCACCGACCTGGAGGTGCGGTGGTTCGACCACTGGCTGAAGGGCCATGACACCGGCATGCTCGAGGAGCCACCGGTCAAGATCTTCGTGATGGGCGCGAACGTGTGGCGCGATGAGAACGAATGGCCGCTCAGCCGGGCCGTGGACACGCCGTGGTTCCTGCAGCCCGGCGGTGGCCTCGCGACCAGTGAACCGGCGCCCGAGCTGGGCGAGACGCCCGACGACTACACCTACGACCCCGCCGATCCGGTGATCACGCGCGGCGGCAACCTGTTCATGTCCCCCGAGTTCCCGGCGGGACCGTTCGACCAGGCCGCAGCGGAGGCCCGGGACGATGTCCTGGTGTACACCAGCGAACCGCTCACCACCGACCTCGAGGTCACGGGCCGAATCCGCATGCGGCTGTACGCCGCCACCGACGCCCCGTCCACGGACTGGGTCGTGCGGCTGTGCGACGTCGACGAGAAGGGCGTGTCACGCAATCTCGCCGACGGCATCATCCGAATCCAGGCGGAACCCGATTCCGTCGGCGCCTACGACATAGACCTGTGGTCCACCAGCAATGTCTTCCTCGCCGGGCACCGCATCCGGGTGCACGTCACCTCGAGCAACTTCCCACGGTGGGACCGCAACCCCAACACCGGCGAACCCGCCCACGAGGCGACCACCTTCCGGACCGCCCACCAGCGGATCTTCCGCGACCACGTGCGACCGTCCCACATCATCTTGCCGGTGATCCCCCAGTGACCTGGCCTCGGTGATTCAGCTGTCACCGAGTGATCTTGTCGAGATCGAAGAGGGTGCACCCGGCCTGCAAGGATCTGAGTGTCTACGTCAGAATCCCTGCACAATCGGGTGCACCCTTTCGGCGTCGAAGACTGTCGGCCCGGACCGGCGGCCGGCCGTGTCCGCAAGCGCGAAGAACCCGGTCGGTCATGTGGAGGCGGTGCTGCTGCGGGCCCGCGCGGACCGGACCGGGCTGACGGCAGCGTTGTCGCAGGCCATGCCGTCCAGCACCACGGCGGGTCGGCGGGATCGGGGTGCCACGCTGGTCGGCACCGCGATCGGGATCGTCCTGGGGGCGGTGAACCCGACCGACGCCGAACGGTTGTGGGCGCACCAGCCGACCGGGTTCGGGACGCCGGCCTCGGACTCCACGCTCCACCGGACCCTGACCGCGGTCGACGACGTGATCCTGGCGAAGGTCGCCAAGGCCCGGGCCCGGGCACGGTTTCCGCTGGCAGGGTCGTCGGCACGGGCACGCCGTCGCCGGCGGCCTCGAACTCGTCCTGGCCTGCGACGTCGTCGTCGCCGACACCACCCTCATCGGCGACGGCCACCTCAACCGCCGCCTGGTACATCCGGCGGGTCCAGCGTCCGACTGCACGCCACCTGTGCCCAGGATCGACTCTCCGCCTCGGGCAGCGGGTGCCCCTGGGAGTCGTAGCGACGGGTGTTCCCCCGGCCGGCGTCGTGCAGGCCGGCGGGGCATCCCGCCAGCGCTGCCGTCGCCCGGACCACGGCCACGACCGAGGTCCGCTCCTCGATCAGGCTGTCGAGTCATGTCCGCGGCAGTGCGAACATGACCCGTTGCTTGCCCTTCCCTCACGGCCCGGGAAGGGCGTCGACAGCGACCGGCCCCCGTCGCCGACACCGTTGCCTACTGCGAATCACCAGAGGTCAGCCTTCACGCGGTAATTGACAGGGTACGAACGTACCTCCTAACGTACCCACATCCGGGGCAATGCCGCCAGCTCGACGAGGAGCACCGATGCAGCACCTGTACGAGACAAAAGGACCAGTCGTCAGCGCCGCCGACCGGGTCTCCGAGCTGACCGCGGCCTTCGCGGCTCCGTCCCTCGACGTGGCCGGGCTGCTGTGCGACCGGCACCCCGCCGACCGCACAGCGTTCACCGTGGTCGACGGCGACGGCAAGGCATCGACGCTGTCGTACGGCGAGCTCGCCGCACACTCGCACCGGTACGCCCGGGCGCTGCAGGGGCTTGGGGTCGGTCCGGGTGACCGGGTGGCGACCCTGATGGGCAAGGGCACCGACCTGGTCACCGTCATCCTGGCGATCTGGCGGCTCGGTGCGGTCTACGTCCCGCTGTTCACCGCGTTCGCGCCCCAGGCCATCGCCCTGCGTCTGGAGGGCGCGGGTGCGCATGTAGTGGTCGTCGACCCGGACCAGCGTCACAAGCTCGACCCGGGCCCCGACCTGCCGGACGACCCCGAGCGCCGCGTCGTCGTCACCGGAACCGGCACCTCGCGCGGTGACATGGTGCTGGCCGACCTCGTCGCGGCCGCGTCGCCCGACCCTGTGCCCCCGGTCACCACGAGCGGGGACGGGCCGCTGGTGCACATGTTCACCTCCGGCACCACGGGCAAGCCCAAGGGCGTCATCCACCCCGTCTCCTACATCGCGGGCTGGCAGGTCTACCTGGAGTACGCCCTGGGCGTCACCCGCGACAGCAGCTACTGGTGCGCCGCCGACCCCGGCTGGGCCTACGGCCTGTACTCCGCCATCGTCGCTCCCCTGGCGGCCGGCATCCCCAGCCTGCTGCTGTCCGGCGGGTTCTCCCCGGAGACGACCTGGCGGACCCTCGTGGACCACCAGGTCACCGACTTCACCGCCGCCCCGACCGTGTACCGGGGCCTGCGGTCCTCGCCGGTGCCGGTTCCGCAGGGTCTGCGGCTGGAACGGGCGTCCAGCGCGGGTGAGCCCCTGACCCCCGAGGTCAACGAGTGGGCCGCCACCGCGCTCGGGCTCACCGTGCACGACCACTTCGGCCAGACCGAGGTCGGCATGCCCCTGGCCAACCACCACCACCCCGACCTCACCCGCCCCCTCAAGACGGGATCGATGGGCCGGCCGGTACCCGGCTGGAGCCTCACGGTCCTGGCCGACGAGAAGGACGAGGTCTCCGGACCTGGCCTGCTCGGCCGGGTCGCGATCGACGTCGCGGCGAGCCCGCTGATGACCTTCCGCGACTACCAGATCTCCGGGCAGAGCGCTTCCAAGTTCACCCCCGACGGCCGCTGGTACCTCACCGGCGACGCCGCGCGCATCGACGCGGACGGCGACTTCTTCTTCTCCTCCCGTGACGACGACGTCATCATCATGGCGGGTTACCGGATCGGGCCGTTCGAGATCGAGAGCGTCCTCGCCCAGCATCCCGCCGTCGCCGAGTGCAGCGTGATCGGCGCACCCGACGACGTGCGCGGCGAGGTCATCGAGGCGTACGTCGTCCTCCGCGACGGCCACGACGCCTCGCCGGAACTGGCCACCGAGCTCCAGCAGTTGGTCAAGACCCGTTACGCCGCCCACGCCTACCCACGCACGATCCACTTCATCGACGCCCTGCCCAAGACGCCCAGCGGCAAGACCCAGCGCTACCTGCTGCGCAACCGCCGACGCACCGAACTTTCCAGCCGAGAGGCACAGTGACCGACACCGATCCCCTCATCGTCGAGCAACGCGGCCCCGTCCGATGGCTGCTGCTCAACCGCCCCGAGCGGCGCAACGCCCTCGACGTCACCCTCATCGAATCCCTGGACAAACAGATCACCAACGCCGAGGCCGACCCCGACACAGCGGTCGTCGCGGTGGCAGGCAGGGGACCGAGCTTCTGCGCCGGCGGAGACTTCCACCAGTTCCTCCAACTGCACGACCGCGGCGACAACCCGGTCGGCTTCCTGACCGACGTATCGGCCTGCTTCAGCCGTATCGCGGCCAGCCCGAAACCATGGGTCGCCGTGCTGCACGGCCACGCCGTCGCCGGGGGCCTCGAACTCGCCCTGGCCTGCGATGTCGTCGTCGCCGCCGACACCACACTGATCGGCGACGGCCACCTCCAGAGGCGCCTGGTGCCGGCCGGCGGGTCGAGCGTACGGCTGCCCGACGCGGTCGGCCGGGGCCTGTCCCGCTGGCTCCTGCTCACCGGCGAACTGCTCCCCGCGACCGCCTTCGCCCACACCGGCTGGATCCACGCGATCGTGCCCGAGGCCGACCTCGACGCCACCGCCACCCGCATCTGCCACCAGCTGGCCGACCGCCACAGCCCCGCCCAGCAACGCCTCAAGACACTGCTGCACCGGATCGACGGCATGCCCCCCGAGCAGGCCCTGCGCGAGGAACTGGCCGTCTTCGCCGACAACTGGCCGGCGAGCTCGGTGGCCGACGCCCTGCGTGATTTCCTCACTCCCCCCACCACGAAAGCAGACACCAAGTGAACCGCTACCAGGGACGCGTCGTCGCCATCACGGGGGCCGCACAGGGTCTCGGCCTCGCCATGGCGACCCGGTTCGCCGCTGAAGGCGCCACCGTCGCGCTGGCCGACGTCAACGAACAGGCCCTCACCGCCGCCGCCGAAACCATCACCGACGCCCACGAGGCGAAACTCCGCACCGACGTGGTGGACGTGACCGACTCCACCCAGGTCAACGCCTGGATCGAGTCGGTCACCACCGAACTCGGCCGCCTCGACGTGCTGGTCAACAACGCCGGCATCATCCGGGACAACCGCGTCGAGGACATCACCGATGACGACTGGCACGCGGTCGTCGGCGTCAGCCTCACCGGCGGCTTCCACTGCGCCCGGGCCGCGTTCGGCCCCATGAAACGCCAGGGCTACGGCCGTATCGTCAGCTTCTCCTCCATGTCCTGGCGCGGGAACTTCGGCCAGACCAACTACGTGGCCGCCAAGGCCGGCATCGTCGGCATGACCCGCACCCTCGCGCTCGAAGGCGCCCGCCACGGCATCACCGCCAACGCCATCGCCCCCGGCCTCATCGAGACCCCCATGCTCGCCTCCATGAATGGCCCCGCACGCGACAAACTCACCAACAAGATCCCCATGCGCCACACCGGCAGGCCCGAGGACATCGCCGAAGCCGCGGCCTTCCTCGCCAGTGAAGCCGCCGGCTACATCACCGGTGTCGTCCTGGACGTGGACGGCGGCATCTCCATCGGATCCTCCATCCGGTAACCGAGAACAGGGCGGACGAGCAGGCGATCAGCCGCTGCATGAGCCCTCGTCGTCCGGCCGAGCCACGCCGACCGGACCGTAGTGACAATGGGGCCGGAGGTACTGATGCAGGGTGTACTCGTCACCGCGTTCGAGGATCCTGGACCCTGGTGGTACGAGAGCTTGCGGATCCGGAGGCTCAAGAGGGCCAGGTCCTCATCGATGGGACTGCGGTCCGCTGCTGCGGACATCGCCTGTTCCGACGCCCTTGTCTGAACGTCGCTCACGGGGGCACTCCAGGCGGGTACGGTACGTTAGACGGTACGATGGTACCCATTCGGAAGGGTCGGAAGCCTTCCGGCCTGGACGACCACCCGCCGCTTCCGGCGGAGAAGCTCATGGGGGACTGCTGCGGTGACGGCCCAAACTGACTCGCGTGACCGACGCCCGCGCCGAAGTGCGCGCAGGCGGGTCGTCGACACCCGTCGGCGGGACGAACTGCTGCGCCAGGCCGAGACGATCATCCTGACCGAAGGCTTCACCGCGGTGACCATGGATGAGCTCGCCCAGCGACTGGGGTGCTCCAAGGCGACGCTGTACAGCCTCGCCTCCACGAAGGAACAGCTGGTCCTGGCGGTCACCCGGGCTTTCTTCCGGGATGCGACCGCCGAGATCGAACGGGCTGTCCAGGCCGAGCCCGACCCCAGGCAGCGCATCCGGGTCTATCTCGCCGGCGTCGGCACGGCCATGCGCCGCCACTCCAACGCCTTCTACGACGACATGGTGGGCTACGAACCGACGGCGCAGATCTACCGGACGAACTCCGCCGCAGCGGCGCGCCGGGTTCACGAACTGATCGAGGAGGGCGTGCAGACCGGCGCTTTCCGCGCGCTCAATGGCCATTTCGCCGCCCAGGTCGTGGCGGTCACCATCGACGCGGTCCAGTCGGGTGTCCTCCTGGAGAGGACCGGCCTGACCGCCGGCGACGCGTTCTCCGAGCTCGGTGACCTCCTGCTGGACGGGCTCAGTTCGTAGCAGGGCGCATTCGAGCCTCCGTCCACAGCTGTGCGCTCGCCCGGGGACCAGGTCTCGGCGCCCAGGCAAAGCCCGCGGAAGGGGGCACCTCCCGAATCGCCCGCCCGGCGGGGGCACCTCAGGCAGCCCGGTCGACCACGCACGTCCGGGCAGCAAGCACCGCGTCATCACCGACGTCCAGGGCATGGCGCTCGCGGTGTCGCTGACCGGCGGGAACCGCAACGACGTCACGCAGTTGCTGCCTCTGGTCGACAAGATCCCATCCGTTGCCGGGACCGTTGGTCGGCCCCGGCAACGCCCCGACGCCTTACTCGCCGAGCGCGGCTACCCGACCACGACAAGTACCGGCGCTTAGGGGTTGTCTCCTAGGAGCACAGCGCTGGTCGCCCGGTCGCGGAACGCGTCGCGCTGCGGGCGGCGTCCCAGACCCGGGCCTCTTTCCTCCTGCGCTATTTCTTGCTCCCGCTCGCATTGCCCATCGCCGCCCTGCCTCCGAGTGTCTGCCGGTGCTGATCGTCCAGCTCCGGTGGACGCTGGGAAGCGTGCCACGGCGTCACACGGCCGGACCGGTGTGCCCGTCACCACCTCGCCTGGGGGGACCCAGGCCGCAGATGGGGCTCTGCCGGTCCCGGCCCAGGAACTCGGCGGCCGGCGCGGGAGGGTCCTCGTCCGCGTCGGCCGCCCGGGGCCCATGGACACCAAACGCAGTGCGTAGCAGGACTGCTCTGTCTGTGGGGACGCGTGACGTGAGCCGGCATACCGAACTCGCAGCAGGAATCGCCATGCCACTCATCGGGCGGGAACGGCGGGACCGGCTCGGGGGCCGAATCCTGCGTCCTCGGTCACCGTCGCGTGCGGCCGCGCCACCGCTCGAGGGGCCTGGTCGCGGGGAGGCTACTGGCCACGGAAGCGGTCCTCGAGCATCTCGACCAGCCCATGGATCACTCCGTCGGGTGAGGGGCTGTAGTGGGGCACCGCCCATCGCGCGATCCTGGCGTCGATGAGTGTGGGCCGGCCGGAGGCCAGTGCCGCACGGAACGCCTCCTCGAACTCGGCGAGATTCTCCACCCGGTGGCCGTCGGCGCCGCAGGCACGCGCGTACGAGGCGAAGTCCGGATTGCGGAAGTCGACCAGAGCGGACTCACCGTAGGTGGCGACCTGGAACATCTTGATCAGCTTGAACTCCTCGTCGTCGAAGATGACCCAGATGACGGGGATGTTGTTCGCCACGGCGGTCATCAGCTCGAAACCGGACAGCGAGTAGCAACCGTCACCGCAACCGACTACCACCGTCCGTTCCGGGTGCGCGACTTTGAGGCCGATGGCTCCGTTGACGTGACCCGCCATCGGTCCGAACCCGCCGGCCTTGCGGAATTTCTGGCCCTCTTCGAGCTCCACGTAATACCCGAGCCAGGCCAGATGGGCCCCGGCGTCGGCGAGCAGCACGCCGTACGGCGGCAGCATCCGGCCGATCGCCTGCGCGAGCTGTGCCGGGTGGATCTTCCCGTTCAGGTGGACGACTTGCCGGGCTTCGTAGTCCCGGCCGTCCACCTTCACCGCCGGCACTGTGCCGATCCGCTGCTCCAGCGCGCGGACGAGGGCCGCGACAGCGGCACGCGCATCGGACAACAGCGCGTAGTCGGGCCGGTAGGCCTTGCGGAATTCCGTCTCGGCGATGTTCACATGAATGAGGACCTTGTTCTCGAACAGATCCTCTCGGTAGTTGAACGTGGCGTGCTGGCCGAGGGAGTTGCCGATGCACAGCACGATGTCGGCTTCACGGAACGCCTTCCACGCGCTCGAGTGACCGCTGTCGGCGAAGACGCCCACCGCCAGCGGGTGCCCCTCCGCTACGATGCCCTTGCCGTCCAGGGTGGTGAGCAGCGGAATCTGGAACCGCTCGATCAGGCGCTTGATCTCCGGTCCGGCTCCGGAGCGGACCGCACCGAAACCGACCAACGCCACGATCTGTTTCTGCTGCACGATGGCGTCGGCCAGTAGAACCGCGATCTCCTCGACCCTCGCCGGGTCGGGCCGCACCGGCGGCACGTCCAGTCGTAGGGGCCGGAAGTTCGTCACTTCGACACCGTGCTCGGTCAGGTCTTCGGGCACATGGATGTGGACCGGTCCCGGCCTCCCCTCGAACGCGAGGTTGACTGCCTCCTCCAAGACGTCGCAGGTGTCGTTCGCGTCGGTGAGCAGGAAGGACTTCTTGGTCGTGGCCGCGAACATGGTCTGCGAGTCGGGGGTCCGGTTGAGCCCGGAGGTCTCATTGAGTGAGCCCCACCCGCGCCATTTCATCCGCGAGTACCCGGAGACGGCGAGGACCGGGTACGAATCCGACATCGCCACGGCCAGCCCGGAGAACAGGTTGAACGCGCCGGGCCCCGCCGTGGCGAAGCAGAATCCCAGTTGATCGGTGAACATCGCGTAGCCGCACGCCATGAACGAGGCGGCCTGTTCGTGCCGCGTGATGATCGGCCGGATCTGCCGCGAGTGCTTCAACGCCACCATCAGGCCCGCGGCGTTCTCCCCGGCGCCACCGAAAGCGGCTCGTACGCCGATTCCTTCCAGCCCTTTGACAATGGCTTCATACACCCTCATCGATTCGCCTCCGTGCTGCGCGGCTGACGGCGGAGTTCTCGCAGGCGGGTTTCCGGCCGCGGCCGGATCACGTCAACCATGGCGGAACCGCTCCTCGAGCATCTCCCACATGCCTGGGACGACGCCCGCGGGAGAGCCGCTGTAGTGCGGGAGGGCCCACCGGGTGATCCTGGCGTCTATCACCGTGGGCCTGCCCGAAGTGAGCGCGGCCTGGAAGGCGTCCTCGAACTCCTCCAATGTCTCCACCCGACGGCCCTCGGCACCGCAGACCCTCGCGTACGCGGCGAAGTCGGGGTTCCGGAATTCCACCAGGCCCGCTTCGCCGTACGTGGCCGCCTGGTAGAGCTTGATGAGCTTGTACTCGTCGTCGTCGAAGACGACCCAGATGACGGGGATGTCGTTCTGGACGGCGGTCATCAGCTCGAATCCGGCCATCGCGTAGCAGCCGTCGCCGCAGCCGACCACGACCGTCCGGTCGGGCTGGGCCAGCTTGACCCCGATCGCGCCGTTGACATGCCCGGCCATCGGCCCGAAAGTGCCGGTCTTGCGGAAGTTCTGGCCCCGCTCTAGGTCCACGTAGTAGCCGAGCCAGGCCAGATGCGCGCCCGCGTCGGCGAGGAGTACGCCACGTTCAGGCAGCATGCGGCCGATGGTCTGCGCCAGCTTCCCCGGATGGATGCCGTCGGGAGCGGGAAGGAGGGGCCATCTCTCGTGGTCGCGGTTCACGGGCTCGAGCGGCCCGGCGGGGGCGTCCCTCTTCTCCAGAGCGTCCGTGATCGCCTCGATCGCCAGACGGGCATCGGAGACAAGCGCGAGGTCGGGGACGTAGGTCTTGCCGATCTCACTGTCGGCGATGTTGACCTGGATGAGAACCTTGCCGTCGAACAGGTCCCTGCGCAGACCGAACGTCGCGTGCTGATTGAACGAGTTGCCGACGGCCAGCACCACGTCGGCCTCCCGGAAAAGCTTGCGGGCGCTGGCGTGGCCGCTCTCCGAGAACACCCCGGCGGCCAGCGGATGGGTCTCGGCGAGAACCCCTTTGCCGTCCAGGGTGGTGATGAGTGGGACGTGGAATCGCTCGACGAAATCCTGCACCGCTGCCTCGGCATGACTGCGGATCGCTCCGAAGCCGGCGAGCAGGACGATCCGGCGTCCGTTCCGCAGTGCGCCGGCCAGCACCTCGGTGATCTCCTCGACCCGCTCCGAGTCGGGCCGCACCGGCGCGATGTCGAGCCGGAGGTCGCGGTAGTTGTCCACGCTCACGTGACGATGGGTGAGATTCTGCGGCACGTGGACGTGCACTGGCCCGGGACGGCCCTCGAAAGCCGTGTTCACCGCCTCCTCGAGCACCTCGCAGGTGTCCGCGACATCGGTGAGGAGGTACGACTTCTTGGTCGTGGCCGCGAACATCGCCTGCGAGTCCGGCGTGCGGTTCCGGCCGGAGGTGTCGTTCACCGCGCCGCGCCCGCGCCAGTCGAGATCGACGTACCCGGTGATGGCCAGGACCGGATAGGAATCCGACAGTGCCACCGCCAGGCCGGAGAACAGGTTGAACGCGCCGGGACCCACGGTCGCGAAGCAGACCCCCAACCGGTTGGTGTACATCGCGTAACCGCACGCCATGAAGGACGCCGCCTGCTCGTGCCGGGTCATGACGGGTCTGATCCTCGACGAATGCTTCAGTGCCAGCGTCAGGCTGGCGATGTTCTCGCCGTTCCCGCCGAACGCCGTGTCGACCCCCACGCTCTCGAGCCCTTTGACGACAGCTTCGTAGACCTGCATGGCGCGGCCGCCCATCCCGTCAAGAGTTCTCTTCCAGGCGCGGCGCCGCTGGCCGGTCGGCAGGAGGGGGAGGCTGGTCTACGGACCGCCGCGGAACAACCCGTCCTGCGTCGGCGGAATCCGCGCGCAGTCGGTGCCGCAATACGGATGATCACAGGCTTGGGGCGAAACGTTCCTTTTTGTCACCCTAGAACAGGGTCGCCGCGAACGCTAGAACAGGGTCGCCGCGAACGTATCCGCTCCTACAGCCACAGCCGCCGTCGGACCGGAACCTCCTGCCAAGGCCGCGCGAGACACCGCCGACGTGCGGGCGGTCACGGATTGCGCGAACATGGTGTGGTGGGCCGGGTGGTGAGGAGAACCCGCCGGCTCCACCCTCCTCGACATCGATGCCCCGTGCCGGTCCGCCTCGCCAGAGGATTGAGGATCCCGTAGGGCGTACCGGCATCCCGCACAGCACCTACGAGTACCGCGCGAGCCGTGCGCGGCGTGGCGCGGCGGTCGGGGGGCAGCGACGGGTGCCACGGCAGACTGCGGCACCCAAGACGCCCGTGGCTCGACGCGCGGCCAGAAGCGTGACTCCGCTGGGAAGGGAACGACGCGATCATGAGCAGGACGGCGCAGTACGAGCGGTACGACGGTGGCAGCGCGGAGGCCGAGCGGCTGGTCTTCGAGCAACTGGCCGAGGAATTGATGCGGGTTCAGGCCAGGAACCGCAAGTCCAGCGGCGCGGCGGCCCTCGCCAGGACCTTCCACGCGAAGCCGGTGCTCGGCGTCGAGAACGCGCGTCTGCGCATCCATGACCAGGTGCCGCCCGAGCTGCGGATCGGCTTCGTCCTGCCCGGTGCCGAGTACCCGGTCACCCTCCGGCTCTCCAACGCCAGTGGCTCCCCGCAGGCCGACTCCCTGCCCGACATGCGCGGCGCGGCGCTCCGCGTCGAGGCGTCCGACGGCACGCACGACCTCCTCATGACGAACTTTCCGGTGTCCCACGCGCGCAACGCCCGTGAGTTCGTGGCGTTCGCCAAAACGATGGCGGGCGCCCGTACGCGTGTGCAGAAGGCGTTCGCCCTGTTCGTCGAACTGCCCTTCGCCGTAGGCTGGTCGACCGCTGCCCGGATGCGCCGGAATGTGCGGGCCGGCGCGCGCGGTGACGTGCGCAGCCTGGCCCTGGAGACGTACTGGAGCCGTGGCGCCATCCTGTGGGGCGAGGCCGGGCCGGTGCGCTACCAGCTGCGTCCCGTGCGGGGCGCGCCCGACGCGCCCGCACCGTCCCGCGCCGACCGCGACCATCTGAGCCGAGAGCTCGCCCAGCGCCTGGCCCACGGCGACGTCGTCTTCGAACTGCTCGTGCAGCGGTACGTCGACGAGACGATCACCCCCGTCGAGGACGCCTCGGTGGAATGGCGGGAGGATGACGCCCCCACCATCCCCGTGGCCACCGTGACCGTCCCCCGCCAGAACGTCGACACCGCCGAGGCCCGCGCGTCCGCGCGCCGGATCGAGGAGCTGGCGTTCAACCCCTGGCACACCACGGAGGCGTTCCGTCCGCTGGGCAACCTCAACCGCGCCCGCAAGGCCGCCTACCAGGCGAGCAGCGCACAGCGGCTGGGCTACCGGTTCACCAGCGACGAGCCCCTGCGCAACAAAGTGCTGGGCACTCCGGTGGGCGCCGCCTTCCGCCTCCTCAACCGGTGGGTGCCCTGGTACCGGCTGCCCTTGCCGGCCGACCTGCTCAACCTCGTCTTCCTGCGCAGGACGATGCGCAGGAAGAACCTCATCGACACCGATGTCCACGAGGCACCCCCGCAGCCGTTCCCGGTGCCGCCGCCGGTCGACGAGTCGCTGCGGGGCGCCCGCAGCCACGACGGCACGTTCAACGACCTGTCCGCCCCCACGATGGGAGCCGTGGGCGCTGCCTTCGGCCGCAACATGCCTCCCGTGCTGCGCCCGGACCTGTTCGACGTGCCCAGTCCGTACGAGGTCAGCAGGCTGCTGCTGCACCGCGACACCTTCGTGCCCGCCCGGTCCCTGAACCTGCTCGCCGCCGCGTGGATCCAGTTCCAGGTACACGACTGGGTCAACCACAGTCGCTACCCGACGGGTACCTCCAGCGTGGAGATACCGCTCCCGCCGGACGTCGACTGGCACAACACTCCGGGCGGTCCCACGGAACACGTGATGCGGTTCGCCGACAACGTGGCGATGGCCGGGGACGGCGGGCCGGTCCACTTCAGCGACTCGGCCTCCCACTGGTGGGACGGCTCGGAACTCTACGGCAGCGACGAGAAGGCCGCCCGCTCCCTGCGCGACGCCGACGGTGGCGCCGAGTTGCGGCTGGAGGACGGCCATCTGCCGCTCGGCCCGAACGGCATCCCGCTCACCGGTGTCCGCGAGAACTGGTGGCTGGGCCTGAGCGTGATGCACACCCTGTTCGCCAGGGAGCACAACATGGTGTGCGCAGCGCTGCGGCGCGAGTATCCGCGTATGGAGGAGGAGCGCGTCTACCACACGGCGCGCCTCATCGTGTCCGCGCTCATCGCCAAAATCCACACGGTGGAGTGGACACCGGCGATCCTCGCCACCGAGGCGATCGACATCGCGCTGAAGACGAACTGGCAGGGCCCACCCGCGAAGTGGCTGGAACGGCTGGGGCTCTGGTTGTTCGAGGCGCACTCGCTGACCGGCATACCCAAGACCGTGCCCGACCACCAGGGCGCGCCCTACTCCCTCACCGAGGACTTCGTCACCGTCTACCGGATGCATCCGCTGATCCCGGACGACTTCGAGATCTGCGACCACCGCTTCGGACGGCGGCTGGACGTCCTCGGTTTCGATGACGTGCAGGGCGCCGAGGCCGAGCCCCTCATGCGCAAGACCGGGCTGCCCGACTCGCTGTACTCGTTCGGCATCGCCCATCCCGGCGCGATCACGCTGCACAACTACCCCCGCGCACTGCAGCACTTCGAGCGGGACGGCGAGATCATCGACCTCTCCGTCGTCGACCTGGTGCGGAATCGGCGCCGCGGAGTCCCCCGTTACAACGACTTCCGGTCAGGCCTGCACAAGGAACGCATCCGCCGTTTCGAGGACCTGACGGCCGAACCCGGGACGCTGGCGAGGCTGAAGGAGCTCTACCGGTCGGTCGACGAGATCGACACCATGGTCGGGTTGTTCGCCGAGAACCCGCCCACCGGGTTCGGGTTCAGTGACACGGCCTTCCGCGTCTTCGTCCTGATGGCTTCCCGGAGGCTGCAGAGCGACCGCTTCCTCACCGTGGACTACCGCCCCGAGCTCTACACGCCGCTCGGCATGGACTGGATCGACCGCAATGGCATGACCGAGGTCGTCCTGCGGCACTGTCCGGAGCTGGCGAGCCTCCTGCCGCGCGACGCGAGCGCCTTCGCACCGTGGCGGCCGGTGCCGGTGCCGCCGAACGGGCCCCGTGACACGGCGTCCTGAGCCGAAGCGCGTCCTGGGACAAGGAGAGCATCATGACGGTGACCACCCGGCATCGGGGCATCGAAGCGCTGCTGGCGCGGCCGCTCCTGGAGACCATCTGGCGGCGGCGCACCCACCGGGTCAGCCGGGGTGCGGCCGTCCCCGCGGGCTCGATGAGCTATCGCTCGTCCGATGCCCCGCTCCCGCTGGGCGAGCTGGAGGAGGCGGTGCTGATCGCCCTCACCGGCTGTACCGGGCTCACGATGCCGGACCGGCCGTTCGAGGATCCGCGTGACGGCAAGCCGATCATGGCCAAGCCGAACCTCAACATGGTCGGCCGGACGGCAGGCAGCCCGGACAACGCGCAGGGCACCCACTTCTTCATGATCAACGACAGCGGCACCTACTACCTGCGCAAGTTGCCGCCGTCCCCGGACGCCTCCTTCGAGCCGGGCTCGCTGGTCGAGCGGGCCCGGCAGGCCAAGGTGCGGGTGCTGGACCACCGCCTGGACGTCGCCGAGGGAATGCGCGACTTCCCGGCCTACCTCGACTCCAACCGGGTGCTCTCCAACCTGCCGGGCAGCACCGTCCTCCTGCCGGTCGTCGACCTCTCGCACCAGTACATCAACGGCCTGATGTATCTGCTCACCCAACCGGACGGAGCTCGGCCCACACTCGTGGACGACCGCAACTTCTACCGCCCCGCCGGGGTGCGCACCTGGGTGCGGAACGGGTTTTTGAACAAGGACCTCAAGCTTCCACTGGGTGTGCTGGGCCCGCTGCGGACCCAGATCGAGGCCGAGCTGCTGCTGCAGAACCTCATGCTGACCGCGGACGCCATGGGGCTGGGCGCCTGGATCCATGCCTCGATCAACCCCCAGATCATGCTGGGGGACCCGAAGTTCTCGGCCCGGTACGGGCGGATGCTCGGCTTTGACTTCGTCACCCCCCGCTGGCGCCCGCTGGATCTCCCGCGCTGGCAGCTGCCCCTGCCCAGGTTCGCGGCCGCACGGTCTCATCCGGTCGGGCTGAGCGTCGACGGCGAACCGCTGATCGAAGCGGCCTGTCCGCCGTACTACCCGTCGATGTCGGAAGCCGTCGACGCGGTCGTCCGGACGAAGTTCGGCCCGAAGGGCCTTTATCATGACAAGGACATCTTCACAGGGATATACCGAAACGACTACGGGCAGCGCTACCTCGCCGAGGCCCGCGAGTACGACCAGCGGGTCGTGGAATGCGCGCGCGACGTGTGCGAGTACATTCACGCCACGCACGACCGGTTCCCCGCGCACGTCGACGCCGTTCAGGTGCCCGGCATCTGGCTCCAGGTCCACCATCCCGAACTGGACTACTACGAGCGGTTCTTCCGGGACGGCCTGACGGAGGCGCACAAGGAGCACACAAGCCTGTGGGACGCCGACTGACGCGCTCTGCGAAGTGACGCCCGGGGAGGATCCGATGGGCTCCTTCCCGGCACCAGGAGGATCGTCATGTCAAAGCGCCTCGTCATCTGCTGCGACGGAACGTGGAACTTCGCCGACCAGCCGAGCAGGACCAATGTCAGCAAGGTCGCCATGGCCGTGCGCCCAGGGGGCGCCGGCGGCAAGGACCAGCGTGTGTACTACCACAGCGGCGTCGGCACCAGCCGCTGGGAGCACCTCAGCGGGGGCGCGTTCGGCGTGGGCCTGTCCCGGAACGTGATCGACGCTTACCGTTTCCTCGTCGAGACCTACGAGCCGGGCGACGAGCTGTTCCTGTTCGGCTTCAGCCGTGGCGCGTTCACCGTCCGAAGCCTGGCGGGTCTGGTGCGCAACTGCGGCATCCTGCGCCGGGAGCACGCCGGCTGCATCCAGGACGCCTGGAAGCTCTACCGCGACCGGATCGAGATGCCGAACGGCACGGCTTCCACGCTGTTCCGCAGGTCGTACGCCCGGGAGACGGAGATCCGCTTCATCGGGGTGTGGGACACGGTGGGTGCCCTCGGCATCCCGCTCCCGGCCTCTCGGCGGCTCGAACCGGCCGTGGACCGCGTCAACCGTCACTGGGCGTTCCACGACACCCGGTTGAGCAGCCGGGTCAGGGCGGCCTTCCACGCGCTGGCCATCGACGAACAGCGCTCGGCGTTCCGGCCGGCCCTGTGGCACCAGCAGCCGGGAGCGGCTGAGCAGGGCCAGGAACTGAGGCAGGCGTGGTTCGCGGGAGTGCACTGCGACGTCGGCGGGGGCTACCGGGAGACAGGGTTGTCCGACATCACCCTGCTCTGGATGATCGAGCAGGCACGCCGGCACGGGCTCGCGTTCGACACCAAGGTCCTCGGCGCGACCGGGCCGGGTGGGACGAAGCCGGAGGACAGCATCGAGTTCTGGGTGCGGCCCGACGTCCTGGGTGAGGTGCACACCTCCCGGACCGGGCTGTACCGGCTGGCCGAGCCGTTCCACCGGCCCCTCGGACGCGCGGCGGACGAGGACGGGCGGCTCGACGGGAACGAGTTCCCGGCGGCGCAGGCCCTGGAGCGCTACGGCAAGGACGGCGACTACCGGCCGCCCGGGCTCGAGGAATACCTCCGCGACCAGGAAGAAAGCGCTTCGGAGGCTCCGCCCGGGCAGCCGGGGCGCCTCGTGGAGGACCGGCGAGACGCTCACAGGCAGCAATGGTGAGCGCGTCGAGGAAGGCGAGCTCCGCACGAGGTGCGCCCTCACCTCGTGCGGAAGGGCGGTGGTGCGCAGCGCTGCGCCGGAGAAGCCTTCCGTGGTCAGCGTCATCACCGTCATGTGGACGGCGCGGGCAGCGATAACCCGAACAGCGCGTACCCGCCGACACCGCATGCGAGCAGCGCCAGGAGGGCGAACGCCACCGTGAGCACCCGGCTGCCTGCGCGTGGCGCGGCCACGCCGCAGCTTTTGACCCTCACCGCTGTCTCAGTGTCCTCGCTGGGCCTCGGTGGGCAAGCACGGAACGGCCCCGCACCGGCCGGGCGGGGGCGGGGCGCGTCGAGACCGGGCGCGGGCCCGTGGAGTGTGCGGTGTATGGGCCGTGGATGTACGCCGCGCGGGCGGTTGCGCGGCGGTCGGTCGGCCGGCCGGCGAGGTCAGTGCAGGATGCTGACGGCCCGCGCGATCACCAGGAGCGAGGTCAGCAGAGCGGAGATGCTCTGCACGCCCATCAGGGCTTTGGCGCGGGTCGACAGCGGCATGGTGTCGGTCGGGCTGAAGGCGGTGGAGTTGGTGGTGGACACGTACAGGTAGTCCATCAGTGTGGGGACCCAGTCCGAGGTGGCGCTGGCTCCGTCGGCGACTTCCTGGACGGCGTCGTCGTTCTCGTCCTGGGAGAAGCGGAAGTCGGCCAGCGGCAGGGCCGAGCGGGGTGCCTGGGTGCGGCTGACCGGGCCGCCCCGGTCCAGCTCCCAGTAGGCCAGCCCGAAGACGATGATGTTGGTGAGCCAGATCTGCAGCGCGGCCATCAGCAGGGACCGGCCGTCCTTCACCCCGGCGTAGAGCAGTTCATGGATCAGGATGACCAGCGCCACGAGATTGCTGACCACGATGACGCCCACGAGCGTCAGCGACAGAACGCGGAACGTCTTCGTCTGCCGGGTCAGTCTTTTGGGGTTGATCGCGATGAGCGGGATGAGCAGCAGGCACTCCAGGGCGGGCAGGACGTACCGGGGAGCGATCAGCAGCCGTTGCGGCAGCAGCAGGTACAGGGCGATCGCGGCCAGGGTCGCGACCACCGCCGGAAGCCGTGCCTCTCCCCTGCGCTCATGCCTGGGATGCCGGGTGCTCGCCTGCGCCCGCGTACATGCCATACCTCGCGACCTTCCCGTCATTCCCCAACGAACCGTGCCCCAGCGCCTGAACATCCCTCCATGCCCGACGCCGCGCACCCCCAGCACGTACCCCCGAACAGACAACTCGTGCCGTGAGACCGCAGGACCCCTGCAGGCGAGGAAATGAGGCCCGACGATTCCGACCGGAGGGTCCCGGCCAGGATGCCAGGACCCGCCACAACCCGAAGCCCCGCCTCACGCCACCTCACTGCGCACCCTCCCCCGGCCCGCCGCGCCGCTTGTTGAAGACCGCGGCGGTGAGGGTGGCGACGGCGGTGACGACGGCCACGATGATGAAGTCCACAACTCCCCGTGCCCCAGGGCGCCGGGTCACGCCCGGCCATCACCACGGCACGCCGAAAAAGACCCATAGACCACTCAAACTGGCTGCTCAACAACGGTGTCCAGGTGTGACGGCGCCCGGTCGCCTCCTGACGCTGATCGGCACCACGCCTGAGGTCGCCCCCGCGCGCACCCCTGACACACCACCGTCGAACACGCCCAGCCCTTCGCCGAGACCCACGGCCACCTCGCCGTCCCCCGCGACACCCCCAGGACGGCTCCCCACCCGGCCGATGGCTGGACAAGCAGCGCTACCCTCGCTCCGTTCCCCCTGGTGGCCGTCAGCATGGCACGCGGAACCGACAGTTCAGGCCGGTCGTAACCATTCACCGATCGCGGCGATCAGGACGGTGGCTTCGAAGCGGACGGCGCGTTGTCGAACCTGGTGGCGACCGCCCGGTTGCGCTTGAGCCGGTTGCTCCCGCATTCGACCGCGTGCCGGGCCTTGTAGTCCTCGCGGTCGAACGCCGGAGGCCGCCCGCCGGAGCGCCGCCGCCCATCCGCACGACGAACCAGACCACCATCAAGACGATCCACGTGGTCACCAGCCTCGCCCCCGAACAGGCCACCCCGGAACGGATAGCCGAACTGATCCGTGGACACTGACAGGTCGAGGCACTGCACCACGTGAGAGACGTGACCTTCGCCGAGGACGCCTCCAGCGTCCGCATCGGCACCGCGCCCTGCGCGATGGCAACCCTCCGCAACCTCGCCATCGGCCTTATCCGCCAGGCCGGCTGGACGAACATCGCCGCCGCGACAGACCATTACCGGTCGCGAACCGACCACGCCCTCCAACTACTCGATCTTGGAGCCTGTGAACCCATCGACCCCGCTCCTCGACCCTGCCGACTTCGCTCAGCTCCAGCACCGCGACGAGCACGAGATTGCTGCCGTGAGCGGTGCGCAACGCCTGGCCGCCCGTCTCCTGTGGGCTTAACCTGCGGCCATGTGGGGGCACGGATTTTCATGGACCAAGAACAAGGCGTCTCTCGCAGTGCAACGTCGGCGGCTCGACCGGCACGTGCGCCGTTCGCGGCGAAAGTTGCCGCCCTCCCCGACGGAGCCTTGGCTTGCCCGTCGCCGCATGCGGCAGGGGCTGGGGATCGTGGGCGCGGCGTGGGCGACGGTCGTCCTCGCGGATGCGGGGCTGATCCGAACTCATGTACTGAAGGAGACGGACACCGGGATCGCCACCGGGGCGGGATTCGTCGCTGGAGCGCTGGCATACGTGATCTGGTTCGGAGAAGCGGGCACGCCGCACGTCTCCACCGTCGAGGGAAGACGGCTCCTTTCTGCCCGCACGCTCACCGGCGTCCGCACCATCGAGCTGGACGCTCTGGCCAGTGTCCGCCGATTCGCTGCGATGGGCCGATACGGCGGCACGATCGATGAGTTGCGCCTGCGGGACCGGCATGGCCTGCGCTTGACGATCGGCCGTAACACGCGGGCGGAGGGCTCCATACGCCACGCCGTCGTGAGGGCGGATGCCCAACCGTTCGGCGCGTCGGTCCAGGTGACCAGGCATGCCCGTAGCCGTCTGGGCTTGGATCCGCGCTCATCCGTTCCCCGCTTCGTGCACTTGTTCTTCGGTGTGTGGGTCATGCTCGCGGCGCTCCTGCTGCCCGTGCTGGGCAGCTACACCGTTGCCTGTTTCCTGGCGGGAACCAGCGCGTGGGTTTGGACATCAGGCCGTTGACCGCACCCGACAGCGAATACCACCCGCCGTACGGCACTACGCCCGGGCGACCGGGGAGAGTTCCGCCGCTGCCGTGTCTTCACCCGACCGAGCGGCCGGCCGTCAGGGGCTGTCGCCGCCCCAGTGCCAGCGGGCCGGGTCGCCGGGGCGCGGATCGTACAGCGCCCGCCCGCCGGGGCCGAACTGCCCGAGCTCCGTGTCCAGGGAGACACCGTCGTCGATCTCCTCCGGCCTCCAGCCGGTGATGTCGAGCGGCAGTCCGTCCAGCGGCCCGCCCACCAGTTCGGCGTAGCTCCGTCCCGGCTTCGGGCCCGGGTGGTCGGGGTCGGCTCCGTAGATCCGGCCGCGCAGCAGCGGCTCATCGTCGCTGTCCACCCGATGATCTCCCGTACGGCCTCCGGCCCTCCGTCGCTGTCGGGCTCACCGGAGAGCACGCGGTACGCCACGGATTCCGGGGCGCAGGTACCGAAGGGCAGCCGCCCGGTGGCCGCGTACGCGACGAGCGCGCCCCAAGCGAACATGTCGCCCTCGGGTCCCGACTCGCTGGTGCGGTGATAGTCGGGTCTGATCCACTCGGGCGTGCCGGTCATGACGCCGGTCCGGCCGCGACGGCGTACAGGGTGGCGCCGGTGACCGGGCCGTGCTCGACCAGGTACCCGCTGAGGTCCGGCCGGGGGCGTAGACGGTCGCCGGCCAGGGCGCGTCGGCCTCGGTGTCGGTGGCGAACCGCGGCAGCAGGCACGGCCCCTGCACCCGGGTCGAGAGCTGTACCTGCCGCCGGAAGCGGGCCCGGAACTCGGGTCCTCCGCGTGGGCCGGATGGATCACCTTGACCGCGACCCGCAGTCCCCGGCGTCCAGCGCGGGCGTGCAGGGTGCCCATGTGAATAACACGCAGATAACCGCGGACCGGCGGTCAGGCCGGAACCACCGACGGGAACCGCCGTCCGGTCAGCGCGGTGTAGTCGGCGGCTAGCGTCTCCAGGTCGACACCCTCAAGAAACGCCGGGTGCTGCAGGTGTTCCCGCCAGACCACGACCCATGCCTCGTCCGTGTTGCGTCCCCAGTAGGCATCCGTGAAGCTCGTCTCCTCGGCCCAGGTGATGAAGCGTTCGTCGCCGCCCAGCGGACCAAGGCCGGGTGGCCCGTAGCCGCCGGTGATCACCGAATGGCCCCCGGCATCGGGCGAGTTGCGGTGATAGTCCCACGGCTTCTCCGCCGCGAATTCCGCCTCGTTCGCCTTCTGGACGACGACACCGGTCCACACGAAGCCGAAGATCGCCAGCGCGGCCTTGACCTCGTCGGGGCTCGTCGGATCCACGCGGGCGAACGCGAGGGGCTTGGCGCCGTCCGGCCCGCCCTCCAGGACCAGGCGCTCCAGCAGCGTCTGGATGTCCATGCCGTTGTCGGCGGAGGAGCCGGGCCCGTTGATGTCCGCGCTGCCGTGCGGATCGAAGTCGGGATTCTGCGTCGCGTACACCTTCCAGACGGCGTCCTGGTCCGGATAGCGCTCGTCACCCGAAGCTGCCGTGACGAGTCGGCGGACGTTTGCCCAGGTCACGGCCACACAGTCACCTGCGGTGTCGTTCCCGAGCATGTTCCAGCCGCCTTTCATGGCGGCGAGGTAGTCCTCGGCCGGGGGATGCGCCGGCACCTGGCCGGTGAACATCCGGGCGAACGCGAGGGACGGGCGCCGGGTCGGGGCGCGACGGCCGTACTTGTGAGCAATCCTGGTCATTTGAGGCCTCCTCTTCCCAGGAGAAAACGTCGCCGTTCGCGACGGGAAGGGTTGCCGAATTTCTGTGGTCCCGGTGAGTGCGGGAGGACAGGACATTCACTCACAACACTCCCACGGCGGATACGAATTCGCAACCCCGAAGTCATTGAACCGAACACCGTTGAAGTGTGGAATTTCTCCGCCGAGTCAAGGTGGGCTTGCCGTTCGGCCGTGGACTTTCGAGCATGGAAGTGAAGGGATCTCTCCCCGCCTTCCCCTCGTCGCCTTTTTGACCGGAAGGCTTTGCGGTGAAGGAGTACCCGCCATGACCGACGAGCAACAGTCACTTGAGGACCACGAATTGGGCCTTGGAGAAATGATCACGGCGCTGCGGAGCGAGCTGTTGGCGGCTCAGTGGCGCGCGCAGGGGGAAGAACTACGCTTCGGCGTCGCGGAGGTCGAGGTGGAGGCCGCCGTGGAGATCACCAACAACGCCGGGGGCAAGGCAGGTGTGCAGTTTTGGGTCGTTCAGGCCGGGGGCGAGTTCACGCACGCCAGATCCAGCACACACCGGGTCACCATGAAGCTCACGCTGCCGCCAGGCACTCAAGTCTCCGACAAGGGAGATGACGCGGAATGACGGGTCCGGACATCGAGCGGCTGATTTCCCTGCGCGCCGCTGACCGCAGGGGTTCGGGTTATCTGCTGACACCGGAAGCCGTACTCACGGCGGGCCATTGCGTAGGACCGGAGGGCTCCACCGTCGAGGTCCGCAAATACTCACGGATGAACGGCCGTTACGATCTCTCCGAGGCACACGCTTTTCGTGTCGTGGTACGGAAGACCGGGGAACTGGATCTCGCACTCCTGGAGTCCGCCTCCCGCGATCCCTTCGAGCCTGAACTGGGCGGCCGTTGGGGACCCGTCCGGCTGGGACGTCTCGTCGGAGAGCAGGCGGTTCCCGCTCAGGCACTGGGCTTTCCGAGGTCAGGCGTGGCACAGGCCGGCGCCAAGCGTCTGGTCAACCCGGAGGACGTGCGGGGGCAGGTACTCCCGCAATCCGGCTCGCGGCACCGGGTGCGGTGCCTGAACCTGCAGATCGAGACGGGGTCGCCACCGGTCACCGGGGGCACGTCGCTGTGGAGCGGGATGTCGGGTGCGGCCCTCTTCAGCGGTGACCACCTGGTCGGCGTGATCACCGAAGACCGCGCCATGATAGAGGGACGCCTGATCGCACTGCCGGTCAGCGAACTCTTCGGGGAGGACGGCCTGGAGGAAGCCGACGCCTTTCTGCTGCGGGCCACCGGGGACACGACGCCCGTGCCGCGTGTCGCGCTGAACCCCGTATGGGCCGGTGGCGAGGTGCTGAAGTCCGCGTACAGCCCCCCGCCGCCGAGCGACCAGTGGTCCGAGGCCGACCTGCTCGAGTCCCGCTACGGCGTCGTCCCCTTCCTCGGGCGGGCGGAGCAGCTCGACGCCCTGACCGGCTGGTGCGAGGAGGACCGCGAGGGGCAGGGCCGGCAGCGCATCCGGCTGCTCTCCGGCGGCAGCACCGTCGGCAAAACCCGTCTGGCACGCGAGCTGTGCCGCGCCATGGGCGGGAAGGGTTGGGTCGCCGGTCTGGTCGACCCTTCCCATGTGGAGTTCGCCGGCGTCTGCGCCCTGACGGAGCCACGGCTGCTCGTCGTCGACGACGCGGACGCGCACGCCGGTCAGCTGGACGCTCTCCTCGCCGCGGTCGCCGAGAGCGGCAACGACCGGCCGCTGCGGATCCTGGCCGTCGCCCACAGCGGCGGTCCGTGGTGGCAGGCGATCAGGCGGCGGTACGAGTCGCTGGCCGACGACGAGGACCCCCCGCCGCTTCAGCCACTGCCGGAGGCCGGCCGAGCGGAGGTCTACCGGGTGGCTTTCGAAGCGTTCTGCGTCTGGTACCGGCGCGGCGGCGAAGTCGGCCCGGCCGCGCCTTCCGTGCCGGGCGGCGAGGCCGCTCCTGTGCCGGGCGGTCAGGCCGCTCCTGTGCCGGGCGGTCAGGCTGCTCCTATGCCGGGCGGTGAGGCTGCTCCTATGCCGGGCGGTGAGGCTGCTCCTATGCCGGGTGGTGAGGCCGCCGGGGAGCCCGTGGCCGGGCACGAGAGGGAGGCTCCCGGTCTTGACGGTCCTGACTTCGGCAGCTACTTGCTGCTTCTGATCCAGGCCCTGGTGGACGCCCGTACGATGCTGTGCAAGACGCACGCGACCGTGCCGGGCCCGCCTACGCGCTCCCGCGCCAACGCCCTGCTGGACTACGCCCTCGATGTGGAGCGTCAGAGGTGGCAGGTCTCCGCCGAGCGGCAGGACCTCCCGCACGACCCGGTACTGCTGGAGCGGGTCGTCGCCGTGTCAAGCCTGGCCGTGGTCGGCGGCGGGACGGAAGGGGAACGGGAGACCGAGGCCGCACGCCGGCTGCGGCTCGTCCCCGATCTCGCCGACCAGCCCGAGTGGCTCACGCGTGCGTTCGCCCGCTGGCAGCACGCGGAGTTCACCGGCGACGGCTACCTGCGGTCCCTGCAGCCGCTGAGGCTGGCCGAGCGGCTGGGCGCGAAGGTGATCGTGGCCTTTCCCGACCTGGCCCACCGGCTGCTCGACGTCGGCGGCCGGGGCCCCGGGATCCCGCAGGACGGCACGGACCAGGCACGCCAGGTGCTGAACGTCCTCCACGTCCTGCAACTCACCGCCGACATGGACGACACCGGCGACACCAGCGACACCGGTGACACGGTCAGCAGCGGCGACAACGATGGCACCGGCACCGACTGCGCCGACGGCCCGGGACTGTCCGGCTACGCGGCCGGCAGGACGTCCGCCCAGCACCGGGCCCGCGAAGTGCTGGACGAGGCGCTGCGCGACCACGCCCGCTCGATCGTCGGGCTGGTCAAACGGCTCGCCGCCGCCGACCAGGACCAGTTCGCCAGCGCCATCGGTACCTCGCTGGCCTGTGCCCTGAACACCACGATGCGCAAGGAGTCGGCCCAGGAAGTGGCCGCGCAGGTGCTGGAGGAACTGGACCTCGCCTGCCCCGACGTCCTGCTGGAGATGGCCACCGCCGTCGCGGAGCACGCGGTACGGCACTACCGGCGTGCTCCTGGGCCGGCCGCCCAGGAGGACCGCAGGGCGCTCGCCCGGGCGCTGCAGCGCTGGTCCCAGTACCTGGCCAGTTCCGGCATGCGCGTGAAAGCACACGAGGTGGCGGGGCAGGCCGTCGACACCTGTCACGCGCTGCATCAGCTCAGCCCGTCAGAGGACCACGAGTTCGCCCTGGCCGGAGCGCTCAAGGACCTGGCGGACCGGCTGGTCGACATCGGACGGTTCGAGGCCGCCGACGACTGCGCCCGTGACGCCATTCGGCGTCTGGAGTCCCTGTTCCAGCACAGTCCTACGCACCGGAACGCCTTCGGCCTGGTGACGGCCCTGTGCACACTGGCCACCGCCGCCCACCGCATCGGCCGCCAACGGGAAGCGCTGCAGGCGGCCACCGAGGCGTGCGAACTCGTCGACCGGCTGGCCCGGGAGCCCGCGGGCGACGCGCACGGACCGGACAAGATCCAGTACTTGAGGGCGTCCGCGCTGCGCGGTCTGGCCTGGCAACTCGGCGCCGACGGGCGCGTGGACCAGGCAGTGGAGAAGGCCACAGAGAGCGTCGAGGCCTACGAGGCGCTACGCGAGAAGTGCCCGGGCCTGTGGAAGCGGGACATCGCCGAGGCGTTGTCCGTCCTCGGCGTGCAGCACGCCGCCCGGCAGGAGTGGGACGCGAGCATCGAGCGGCACACCGAGGCGCTGAACCGTCACTACGACGTCCTGGAGCGCAAGTACCGTGAGGCGGTCCGCCCACAGCACGCCCTCGCGCTCGGCCGGTTGGCGGACGCCTACCTGGGCAGGGCGCGTTCAGGATCGTCGGCCGGCCGCCGCGAAGACCTGCTCAGGGCGCTGGAACACGTCGAGCACGGGCTGCGGCAGTACGACCGCATGCGCAGTGAGGACCAGTGGGCCAACCGCGTCCATGAGGCCTGGACCAACTGCCTGCACGCGGAGATCCTGCTCGCGCTGGACCCCGCGGACCGGCCCCGGCACGGCGTCTCCGGCCCCCGCAAGGAGGCCTCGGAGGCAGAGAAGGCCGCGCGGAGGGCGCTGGAGCTCTACGACCAGCTTGAAGTCCGGGCCTGGAGACTGAGGTTCAACAGAGCTCACGCGCAGGCGGTGCTCGCCCAGTCGTACGGCTGCGGCAACCGTCCGCGGAGCAAGGTGATTCGCGTGCACGAGCAGGCGCGGAACGCCTTGGTGCGGCTCGACGCGGAGGAACCGGGGCGGGCCGAGGAGGAGTTGCGGGCGATCGACACCGCCATCGCGCAGCTCAAGCAGACGCTTCCGCCTGGAAGGCCCCGCGCGCAGAGTGGTGGGAGGGGCGCAGCGAAGCGGCGCCGGCGGCAACAGCCGAAGCCCAGGCTGCGCTCACGCAGGACCATGCCCGCCCGCCGGCGGCACCACTGACCGGCGCGTGTGCGGCGGCGGCGCGACCCGTCAGCTTGTCGTTTATGGTCCGGCGTCGAATGCGACTCGAACTTGATCGGCGTTTTCGCAGTTCAACGGATACGCAGGCGGCCTTCGTCTGATTCTCGCCGTGGCTGCGGCCGGCCGCCAACACAAGTGCTGACCGGGCTTCTGCCCCACCTTCAGGCGGGGCGACGGCAAGCACCAGATGGTGCCCGGCCGGCCGTACTCGGTCGTGGCCGCGCTGGAGAGCAGCCGCACGGCCTGGACAGCGGTGCTGGACGCGGTCCGCCTTGAGCCCGGCGCCGACGTTGCCGCGGTGACCACCGCGCAGATCCGCGAGTCGTCGAGCGGCTGGTCGCCGCCGGTCAGTGGAAGCCGGGTGATCCGGAGTCCATGGTCGTGCTGGACTCGGGATACGACGCCCCTCGCATCGCCCACCTGCTGGACGGCCTGCCCGGAGAGATCCTCGGCCGGCTCCGGTCCGATCGCGTGATGCGGCGTCCGACACCCTCCCGCGAAGAGTTCCACCTGGCCACCCCCAAAGGCGGCTGGCCGCCCAAGCACGGCGGCGAGTTCGTCTTCGGCGACCGCACGACCTGGGGCACCGAGCAGGCCCTGACGGTCACGGACACCCGGCTCTACGGGAAGACGACCGCGCAGGCGTGGGACCGGCTGCACCCGCGGCTGACCCGCCGGGCCGCGTGGCTCGACCACGACGGCCCGCTGCCCTCATCAAGGACACCCGCTGCGACGTCGGACGAGTCCTCGCCACCGGCGAGGCATACGCCCGCCCCGCTCACCACGACGTCGGCACCAAACCCCCGGATCCTCCGCAAGTCGATCCAGCCGATGGCCGAGCGGAGGATTCTCCGCTTCGTTGCCGTCCGGCCGGGGGTTCGGAGTGACTCACGGCTGAGCTCCTCGGCGCAGCCTCCCGGGCCGGCCACCGGCTCGCGGGGCGGAATCCCCTGCATCCGGCGTGCGCCGCCGACCGGACGACCGTGATCGTGGGCAAGGCCCCTGCGTGCACGGCATGTTGACGGTGTGTGGTCCTAAGCGGCGCCGCGCTCGTGGACGCCCGGCTCGATCGGCGTCGGCGGCCCGGTTGCGGAGCATTCCGGCCAGAGTAGCCTGGAGTTGATTCGGCCCTGCCCGATCTGGAGGTGGGCGACGTTTCTCCGATTTCTGCGGCGTCGTCATTCACACCGGCTGGTCCTTCTCGGCGACGGCCGTCTGATCCGGGGCTTCAGCGGGGGACTCTACGACGGTCACGGTTACCTGTCCTGACGCCGTTCACTGTTGGACGTTGGAGGAAGTGCGGTGACTGAGGACACCCGTGCCATGGCAGCCCTGGCGAGGATCCTGTCACCGCACTGCCGTGTCAGCGGGATGTCCGGCGGAGCGCTGATAGCGGACTGGAAACGGACCCGCTTCCTCGGGATGACGACGGCGGACCTCCGTAAGTTCGCCGACGGAACCCCCGAGGAACGCGCCGAGCTCGTCGCCGTGCTCCTACGTGCCGGCTGTGTCCGGGACCGCCGCAAGCAGCATCATGCCGACGCTGGTGTCGGGCACTGGTTGCGCGGAGTGCACCTGCTGATCCGGACCATGGGATTCGGGCGGGTCCTGCGGCTGTTGTCCCTGGCCGCCCCGGAGTACGTCCGCGCGGACGTGCCCTGTACGGAGGAGGTCCTGCGGCTGAAACGGGCGGTGCAGACACACAGCCGCGGCAGCTGGCTGGTCGACGGCGACTGCAAGTCCGAGGCGGTGACGGCCTTCCTCCTGCTGCGCCGGTCCGGTCTGGAGGCCGCACTCCACGTCGGTGTGCGCGACCACCCGTTCGCCCTGCACGCCTGGACGGTCTCGGCCGGTCTGTGCATCCCGGACGCCGATCCGCGGGGGCACGTCTTCGACCCGGTCCTCTCGATCGACGGCGGGGGACGGTGACATGGACGCCCTCCGCCTCGAGTGGGCGGGCGGTGCTCCGAGGCTCCGGACCACCGACGCCATGGCGGGTCAGGGACTCGTGACGACGGTCTCCTCGCCGGCCGGCACCGCAGCCGTCGTCGGCTGGGTGGGCTCGGCCCGCGACCGGGTGACGGGCGCACGCGCCCTCCTCGGCGCCGACGACCGGCACCGAGCGGCTCCGCCGACGCCGGCCGGTGACTACGCGGCCGTGCTGGTGTGCCACGACCGCATCCTCCTGACCCGTGACGAGCAGGGACGCGTCCCCCTGTTCTTCGGGGAGTCCGGGGGCCGCGTGAACGCCGTGGGTACGTCCGCCCGCGCCCTGGGCAGCGCCGACGGGCTGGACCCCCGCTACTTCTGCCGGTACCTCACCGGGAACATGGCGCAACCGCACACGGACCTGACCCCGTTCACCGGCGTGCACCGCGTGCTCGGCGGTGAAGTGGTGGAGCTGTCCCTCACCGGACAGCTGCGCGGTCGTACGCCGCGAAGCGCCCGTCCCGTCACCGGCGCGCCCGCGCCGCCAGCCGGCGGTCCCTGCCTCGACGAGGCCGCGCAGGAGCTGCGCCTGACGCTGAAGAACGCCGTCGGGCGCCGTATGGGCGCGAGGACGGCATGCCATGTCTCGGGCGGCACCGACTCCACGGGGGTCGCGCTGCTCGCCGCGCGCCTGCTGGGCTCGGGGACCCACGGCCCCGGGGAACTGGTCCTGCTCGCCGGGCGCTTCTCCCAGGGGGAGCTGGCCATGGAGCAGCCGTACCTCGGCCTCGCGCTCAAGGCGATCCGCCGCCACGCCCCCGCCGCCCGCCCGGTGATCGTCGACGCGGACGACGTCGCCGACTTCGACGACTTCCGGCACCACGCGGGAGACACGGACGAACCTCATGCGCACGCGTTCCGTGCCCCGTTCTGGAGCAGACTCCACGGCGAGGCCGCGCACCTGGGCTGCGACACCCTCCTGACCGGTTGCGGGGCCGACCCGGTCGCCGACGCCAACCCGTTCCACCTGCACAGGCTCGCGCGCACGGGCCGACTCCGGCAGATGACCCGGCAGGCACGTGCCTGGGCCGAGGGGAGCGAACGGGGCCTGCGGGACATCGTCCACTCCTACGTGGTCCGGCCGACTCTCCCACTCACGGCCGAACGGATCGCCACACTGTCCCGGGGCGGCTCCGTACTGGGCGGACTCGGCGCCTTCGCCCGCCCCCGATGGCTGCGGCCCGGATTCGCGCGGGTTCACGGGTTCCGGGAGGCCCGCGTCGCGGAGAGCCGCTTCGTGTTCGGGCGCAGACCGGAACAGTCGTTGTACGACGCCGCCAACTACCTCGCTGCCCCCGACCCGCTGTCTTGGCACCGGGCCGGGCAGGACGGGTTCTTCCTCTCACACCCCTTCCTCGACCCCGAGGTGGTCGCCACGATGAACCGCCTCCCCGCCGCGGCCACGTTCCGGCCGGGCCGTCCCAAGGCCCTTCTCCGTGAGGCCCTGGCGGACCTGCTCCCGGCCCCGATCCGTGGCAGGGAGGTCAAGGTCCCCTTCGACGACCTCTACGTACGCGGCCTGCGCAGACACGGCGACGAGCTCATCGCCCTGTGCTGCTCTGCCCGGCATCCGCTGGTCACGGAGATGTTCGACACCGAGACGCTGTGCCGGGCCGTGCGGGAGGCGCAGCTCGGCATCGGCGACGCGCACTCCTGGGACCGGATGAACAGCTCCCTCGCGCTGGTGGCCTGGCTGGAGGGGCTCAGCGCTGGCTCTTGATGTCCCACAGGGTCCGCTCGACGGGGCCGGCGAAGAGATCGACGAGTCCGTACCGGCTCACCAGCGCCCGCTGGTCCTCCCCGGACAACTGGCCACTGTCGTCTTCGCCCTTGCGGGTGATGCTGGACTGCAGACTGGCGCCGTGCGTGCCGAACGTCCAATAGAGGCTGACGAAGCGCGGCTCCCTGATGGCTTCGTCGATCGCGTTGTTCTCGTGGACCCGAGCACGGTAGACGAGGGAGTCGAGTCCCTTCTGCTGCTGGGCCTTCACTCATTTCGGGATGTCGCCACGACCCCAGGAGGTCGCCACGAAGTTGAGCGGTGGCTCCAGCACGAGCTGATCCTTGCGCGCAAGGCTCGCGCTGGCGTAATAGGCCACCTGGTCGTACCGCGTGTCCAAGGGTAGTTGCACCACCATGCGCGTGGTGAAGGCGTCGTTCGGCTCGATCCAGTTTCCGGGCTGCATCCAGGGCTTCGCCTCCACCAGTTCGCCGGGCTGGTGGATCTCCCTGCGGGAGAGCGGGTTCATCTCCCCCGAGGAGCGGGCGAACTGCTCGGCATCGGTTCGCCACTGCTGGCGGAGGCGGTCCCTGGGGCTCAGCCCCACTCGTTCCCCCATGGCGTGGACTTCCGTACCGAGCACGTAGAACCCCACATCGGCGTGGTTCTGGATCGTGATGTCGACCGGTACGGCGAACGCCTTGCGGTCCTTGCTCAACACAGCCTTGTCCACGGACAACGTGATGAGAGGCCTGGTCTCGCGCCGGTAGGGCAGGTAAAGGTTCTGGTAGCCGAAATTGGCGACGGCGAGGGCCGAGGAGACGATCACCGCGGCGGCCACCCGCTTCGGGGCGGGGACCGTGACCGACGTCCGCCACACGGCGTACAGAGCCCACGCCGCCGCCGCCGTGAATACGCCGAACACCACGGGGAAGACCACCAGATCGCCGTTCTTCAGCGTCCTGAGCAGGAGCATGGTGTCGGTCAGGAGCGCCAGGAACACACCGATCAGGGCGAGCAGGCCGGAGTGCTGGAAGCTGTGCCCGGTCCAGTGATCCACCGTCGCCCCGACGGCCAGGAGCGTGGTGAAGGCGATCGCGATGAAGACGGCACCGGTGAGGCGACCCGGGAAGGTCAGGGCATGGGCGAAGTTGCCGAGACCGAACCAGCCCAGCAGCACCGTCGTCGCGACGAGGACCAGCAGGATCACGGTCATGTCGAGCCGGGCCCGCGGGGTGTTCAGCGAGGGCCGTAACGCTTTCGGGCGCAAGCCGTTGTGCGGCTTGGGAGGAGTCCGCACCCGATAACCTCCTTAGACCGAGACTGAGACCGAGACCGAGGCCGAGACTGAGACCGAGACCGACGACCGTGCTGGGACACACGTGTGCGGCGCGACCGCGGGGGTCCGCTGCCGTGCCGTGAGGTTTCGGCACCATCGTCCGCGGTGATCCACCGGGGCGCCATCGGACGCCCCCAGCCGTGCGACGTCCCCCGTGCCTGCGCGGTTCACCAGGCGGGTTTCGCAACCTTGTCGTGGGTACAGCCGGCGTGTCCGCCGAGCGTGCTGAGGGAGGCGTAGCCGGGGATGCCGTCGGCGTCGGCTCCCGTGCAGCCCTGGGCGAGCTGTTTGGCGCGGTAAGAAGTTGTTGTCTTTCCGAGAGCGGCCGCTCGGCCTGGAGGCGGTTCCGGCGAAGGTCGAGGGGGTGCGGTCGAAGGCGAAGCGCCCGGTTGCCCGGGGTTGGCTGGCCGAGGCACGTCCGGGGACGTTCAGCGTGATCAACTGGTCGGATGCGGCGCCGTGGGTCGAAATGGAGCGGGAATTCGGCATGGAATTCCCTGCGGAATTTCGTGAGATCGTGAATGCCTATGGTTCGATCCAGATCAACGGGCAGTTGTACCTGGAGCACCCCGCCGGCCATCTTCTGCACAGCCTGGGAGAGACCATCAGGGGGGATCTGGAGATGTGGCGGGAGGAGGACATGTCAGCGCTCCTGCGGAGTCCGGCTGGGGCGAACCCCGGTGAGTTGCTGCCGGTGGCGTCGGCCACGACGGGAGAACGGGTTTTCCTTCGTGTTCCAGATGGACCCTTGTCGCCCTGGCGCGTCCTGGTTCAGGAGCTTGACAGTCCGGCCTGGACTCTTCATGAGATGACGTTCAGTGAATGGTTGCTGGCTTATCTCAGGGAGGCTGGAGTCGGCTATATCGAAGGCTCCTGATCTTACTACTGGACTCTCGGCATGGGGACGACATAGCTCCGACTGCTGGTAGGAACCGACACCGCCAGGCCTCGCACGACACGCCGAACTTCTTGTGCGCTCCGCCCGAACACGGAGGGACAGAACGTGTCTCAGGCGCCCTCCCACCACGGCTTCATGCCCTCCTCGGCGACGTACTCGTGGAAGTCCATGTTGGCGATCTCCAGATTGCACGCCATCGATCCGACCTCGCGGCATGGAAGGACGGCCTGCTGCCCCGGGCTGTCGTACAGGTCGACGACGGTCAGCGGTCGTCCGGGCTCGGCAAAGGTGCGGGCGTCGGCGAGCGCGACCAGCGTGGTGTGCTCATCGGGCGGGACGAGCGCCGGGACCTGGCCCGGCTGGAGGCCTTCGAAGGCAGGGTCGCTGACGACCAGCGCTGTCAACGGGTAGTGCTCCTCGTCGATCTCGTCCGGGTCCAGGTCCGCGCCGACCCAGCCGTCTGCGTCTGTTCCGCCCAGTTCGCCGAGCAGGGCTTGCCAGCCGGCCTCGTCGTCGAAGCAGGTGCGGACCAGCAGGGCCGCGGCGGTGGAGGGAAGAGGTGGGAAGGACCGGTGCGGTGGTGTCGACGTGGGTGTGGGGAAGGCCGGCCGGCCGCCGTCACCCTGGTACGTCCCGTACCGGTCCATGCCGAGCACCAGGTCGTCGAAGGTGAGCGCGCCGTCCAGCAGGACGGCGAGGATCTCGCCGAGGCGGGCCGACGGGATCCGGACGCCGCGGCCGGGCATCGCCGCCAGGTCCACCAGCAGTGGGCCGTCCCCGCCGTACACCACCGGGATGTCCGCCACAACGGCGACCGGCGGCACGGGACTGCTGCCGGGGACAAGCGCCGGGATGTTTCCCCCATGCAGGTAGTCCCATCCGCTGTCCTCGACCATGCGCAGCCGCACGCCGCTGCCCTCGAGGATGAGACGGTCGTCTTCCCGGCGGGCTGCGATCTCGTCGAGGAGCCCGCCCCGCAGCGCCCTGCCGTTCTCGTAGCACGTGCAGATCAGCAGCACCTCACCGGGCGCCGGCTGAGGAAGCTCGGCAAAGGACATGTCTCTCCTTGCGGATCAGTTGAGGTAGTCGGCGACGAGGACGGCGAACTCGTCGGGTGTGGCGAGGCGGATGGCGAAGCGCTCGGCCGCGCCGAGGCCCACGGTGGCGTCGCCGGTGGCGGCAACGGTGCGCCCTTCGAATCGGTTCATCGTGACAGGCCCCTGCCGCTCATGGTCACGGGACCAGTACGATCCGGCCGCGCAGTCCTCCTGCGGCGAGGGCCTGATGGGCGTCTGCGATCTGCTCCAGCGGGAATGTCTTGGCCACCCGCAGGCTGATCAGGCCGGCGCCTGCGTATGCCGCCAGCTTGGTCAGGCGCTCGCCGTCGGTGTGCCAGGCCAGATTGGTCGTCCGCACCTGGCGACGCGCTGGTGGTGCAGAGTTGAGCAGCGATACGAACGCACCGCCGTGTCGCACAGCGTCCGCGGTTCCAGCGGCCATGTTGGCTGCGTCGATCGCGCCGTCCACGCCACCGGGCACCAGCCGGCGCACGGTGGGCACGAGGTCCTCATCGCGCGAGACGAAGAGCTCCGCGCCTGCCTCGAGCACGAGCTTTTCGTCGGTCGATCCGGCTTGGGCGACCACCCTCAGTCCGCGCAGCCGCGCGAGTTCGACCGCGAAGAACCCCACCCCGCCGGCGGCGCCCGAGACCAGCAGCCACTGCCCTGGCTCAAGAGCCAATGCGTCCAGGGCCTGGTCGGCGGTGGTTGCGTTGAGCCCCACAGTGGCCAGTTGCACGAGGTCGGTTCCGGCCGGCGCGGAGGCGAGTTCCCAGTCTTCCAGCACGACGTACTCAGCCTGGGTCCCCAGCGGCCGGTCGAGTCGCTCCTGAGTGCCGACGACGGCGTCCCCGACGGCGAACTTGGCAACTCCCTCGCCGAGGGCGGCGACAGTCCCCGCTACATCCGTGCCGAGACCGAACTGGCCGCGCGCGGCGGTCGCGCCGTACTGAACATTGAGACCCGCCCGCACCATGACGTCGGCGAAGTTGACCGAGGCGCCGGCGACTTCGACCAGTACCTCTCCGGGACCCGGCGCAGGCGTCGGTACTTCGACGATCCGGAGCACCTCGGGGCCACCGAACTCTGTAACCACTGCTGCACGCATCTGTTCCAGCCTTCCCGTCCTGCTTTGTTAGTCCGGTGCGGAGTCGCAGGCATGAGATTGGCCGACCGATGGGCTGGGCGGAAGGTCCGGTGTTACCTGGTTCCAGCAGGGCCAGGCAAGGCTGCCGTCGTCGACGTACCGTCGATGGGGTGGAGACGACTATCGGTGAGTTCCTGCGTACCCGACGCGAACGCATCACACCTGAGCAGGTGGGGCTGCCCCCCGGCATCACTCGCCGACGGGTGCCGGGGCTACGACGCGAAGAGGTGGCTCTGCTCGCAGGAGTCAGCCCTGACTATTACCAGCGCCTGGAGCAGAGCCGCACCACGCACGTCTCCGATCACGTGCTCAATGCCGTCGCGCAGGCGCTCTCGCTCTCAGACGTCGAAACTGAACACCTGCGTAACCTGGCTCGGCCCACTCGATCCGGAGCCGAGGCAACCGTGGGAAGCCTGCCGGGGGCAGTAGTGCCGGATGAGCCGCTGGTTCGGCTACTCAAGACCATGGGGGACGCTCCTGCGCTGCTGCTCAACGCCCGTCTCGACATTGTGGCGTCAAACGATGCGGCCGAGGCCGTATTCGACGTGAGCAGCATGCCGCAGCCGCGCAACGCGGCACGCCAGCTGTTCCTGCACCCTGAGGCCCGAGCACGGTACTCGAACTGGGAGACGATTGCCGCTGAAACAGTCGCTCAATTGCGTCTGTTGACCGGGCGTTGGCCTGACGACGCCCGGCTCGCAGCGCTGATCGGCGAGCTGACCATCCGCAGCGAGCCGTTTCGGCGTCTGTGGGCGACGGGCGACGTGCGGGAGAAGCGGTTGGGAGTTGCCCGCATCCTGCACCCGGTTGTCGGCACGCTGGAGTTCGACTATCACATGCTGACTGTGCCCGCGCGTCCCGACCGCTCCCTGCTCACTTACCTGCCGCAGCCCGGCTCGTCCACGGCTGAGGCGCTCGGAGTGCTGCTGAGCTGGGTCGCCCATCGTCCCAAGGACGGCCAGGATGATGCGGCCGCGGCTCGGAGCCCGATGGGGCGGCAGTAGGCCAGGAGGCGCCATGCGGTGGGGGTGGAGGCGACCGGCCCGAATACCTCGCGCTGGTCGCGCAGGAGGGACAGGTCGGCTATTGCCTCGCCGCTGTCGGCAAGCATCCCTACCAGGCCGACCGCTACGGCTGTGAAACCGAACAACGGCCCGTGATGTAGCTGGAGTTGTTCGGCCTCCGACAGGTTCGCTGCCCCGAGCACGATCGCGACCACGAGCTGGACCAGCACTGCTGGACCATCCCGCCGGCCGGCCACGGCGCTGGACGGTAGCACCTTCACCAGCGCGTCCGTCAGTCCCGTGCGGTCCGCACACCGGCGCAGCAGCACCGCCCCGACATGCCCCATCAGCCTCTTCCCGTCAGCCACCACGGACAGCCGACGGTCCCGCTGGCGACGGCCTTCACGGGCGACCGACTGATGACCACAGGGTGGGTCGAAAGGCCGAGCGATCCGCCGCCGAGCAGCGCCGCTGCTGCGGTCTCCTGTGGATCACGCTGCCCCCGTCCTGACCAAGCGTCGTGCGTCCTTCTCCGGGTCACTCGCGGGGTACCGCCCAGACGGCGGTGACGATGAGGGCGCCGGGCAGCAGGAGCGAGACTTCGCCGAGGCCGTAGACGAGCCATGGCGGCATCACTGTCCAGTGGCCGTACGGGATTCCCACGGCGACACCGCTCACGATCGCGAGCATCGCCGTGGATCCGCTTCAAGACGATCCGGTGGAGGCATGGCGCAAGAACACGCCCGCCGGTCGGCGTCTGCACATCATCGAGGCGTCGGGCGCCCACGGGCTGCTCGCCTCCCTGATGGCGTCCGCGCCCCCTTGCACCAGGGTCACCGTGATCGGCGCCGGGATGCGGCTCGAAGAGATCCGTCCCGTCGTGGGAGTCCTCAAGAACGCCGGTATCGAGTTCGTCGGTGGCCCCGGATTCGGCGAGAGGGAGTACGTACAAGGCGTTCGCCCGAACGTTCGACCATCTGCGCTCCTGCCTGTTCGACCCCGCACTGATGGTCACCGGCTACGCCGGCCTGGACGCCGCGGCCGGTGTCTTCGAGGCCCTGCGCCCGAGCAGCCCCAGCGCCATCGACCACGTGAAGATCCTCTTCCGCCACGGGCTGGTCGGAGAATCCATCCGGACCCCGGAGGAATTCGCCGCCGGTTCCGTGTGACGGCCAGGCGCGCGCGAGGACACCGCCCCGGGCACGACGAGCGCCGGACCGCGCGGTCATTCCGTCCACTTCCTCGCACTCGCTGATGACCGCAACGGTCCCTGCGGGCTGGAAGGGCCCTGGCAGGCCGCCGATGCCCTGAAGCGGGTAGGCCACCGTCGTCCTTGACCGGTGCCGCTGCCGGGGAAACAGAGGCGATTCGACCTCTCTTACCCGGTCAAGTGTGGTTCCGCCGCCCCGATTACTGCGATCGCAGTAGACGCAAGTGTCTGCGGGCGGCCAACGACGAGAGACCCAGGACATGCGAATTTGAAGGTGGGCCGCAGTGTCGGCCCGTCTGTCCGCGTACCTCCGGAAAGGCTCGTCGATGTCATCTCTCGCCCGCTGGTGTCACAGGCACCGGCTCTCCGTCGTCCTGGCCTGGGTGGGCCTGCTGCTCGCCCTCGGCGCCGGAGCCGGCGCGCTCGGCAGCGACTTCGGCAACAGCCCGACCTCGCAGAACACGGACTCCGCCAAGGCGACGGCCCTGCTGCAACGCGCCTCCAGTAGCGCGGCGGGCAAGAGCGGCCGGGTCGTCTGGCAGGTGAAGGACGACAAGGTCACCGACCCCGCGGCCGAGCGGGCGATGACCGACGCGCTGGGACGCATCGCCCACGCGCCCGGGGTCGTCGCCGTGACCAGCCCCTACACCCCGGCCGGCAAGACGCAGATCAGCAAGGACGGCAAAACAGCGTACGCCAGTGTCGCCTTCGAGGACGGCGTCGGCGACCCGCAGGTCGAGCATGTGAAGGAACTCGCGACCGCCGCGGAGTCGGAAAGCCTGCACATCGCGCTCAACGGGCAGGCCTTCACCGTCAACCCCAAGCCCAACCCCCTGGCCGACGCCATGGGCATCGTGCTCGCCTTCCTGGTGCTGCTGTTCGTCTTCCGTGCGGTGTGGGTGGCGGCGTTGCCCATCCTCACGGCGATCGCCGGCGTCGGCACCTCGGCGATCGCAGTGCTCCTGCTCAGTCATGTCATCACGCTGTCCGACACCACACTGACCCTCGGCTCACTGATCGGTCTCGGCGTGGGCATCGACTACGCCCTGTTCATCGTCAACCGGCACCGCGCCAACCTCAAGGCCGGCATGGGCGTGGGCGAGTCGGTCGCCAAGGCCCTCAACACTTCCGGTCGTGCCGTGGTGTTCGCCGGCCTGACCGTCGTCGTCGCCCTGCTCGGCATGCTCACCCTGAATGTCGGGATCATCAACGGCATGGCCATCGGTGCGGCCATCACCGTCGTGCTGACCGTGCTGGCCGCCGTCACGCTGCTCCCCGCGCTGCTGGGCATGATCGGGCCGCGGGTCCTCAGCCGCAGCGAGCGCCGCGGCTCCGCCGGGCAGGCCCCGCCGTCGTCGGGCGGACTGTGGGGGCGGTGGGCCGCTCGGGTCCAGGCCCGGCCGAAGGCCCTGGGGCTGGTGGCCCTCGCCGTCCTGGCGGCGCTCGCCTTCCCGACGCTGTCGCTGCGTCTGGGCGCGTCCGACGACGGCAATCTGCCCACCACTTCGACGAACCGTCAGGCGTACGACATGATCGCCGACGGGTTCGGGGCGGGCTTCAACGGCCCGCTCGTCCTCGCCGTCCAGGCCCCTGACGCCGCCGCCAGGGCGGCCGAGGCCAAGTTGGTGACCGCCCTGAAGGACGTCGACGGGGTCGCGACCGCCGGTGCGGCGCCCATGAAGGCGGGACAGACGGTCGGTGTGATCTCCGTCGTCCCGACCACCTCCCCTCAGTCGGCGGCCACCTCCGACCTGATCCACCACCTGCGCAACGACGTGATACCGAAGGCCGAACAGGGCACGTCGATGACGGTCTACGTGGGCGGTGTCACCGCGAGCAACGACGACTTCGCGTCGGTGCTGATGAGCAAGCTCCCCCTCTTCGTGCTGGTGATCGCCGCGCTCGGCTTCCTGCTGCTGACCGTCGCCTTCCGCAGCCTGCTCATCCCGGCCGTGGGCGCGGTACTGAACATCCTCAGCATCGGGGTGGCCTTCGGCGCGATCGTCGTCGTCTTCCAGTACGGCTTCGGCGCTGGACTGCTCGGCCTGGGCGCTGCCGGTCCGATTGAGTCGTTCGTGCCGATTCTGGTGGTCGGGATCATGTTCGGCCTGTCCATGGACTACCAGGTCTTCCTGGTCAGCCGGATGCGTGAGGAGTGGGCCCACACCGGGGACAGCGGTCGCGCCGTCCGGGTCGGGCAGGCCGAGACCGGCAAGGTCATCGCCGTGGCCGCCACGATCATGGTCTGTGTCTTCGGCTCCTTTGTGTTCGGAGGCATGCGGGTGATCTCCGAGTTCGGGGTCAGCCTCGCGGTGGCCGTCGCCGCAGACGCCCTACTGATCCGTATGATCGTCGTTCCCGCGCTCATGCACCTGTGCGGGAAGTCGAACTGGTGGCTGCCCCGCCGACTGGACAAGGCACTGCCCAAGGTGTCCGTGGAAGGCCCCGCCGACGAATTCCTGCACTCACAGCACCCGGTGCGGGAGCGGGAGACCACTGGCCTGGCCAACTGACCGTCCCCCCGACGGACCGGCATCCCACGCGGACCGGCGGAGGGCGACGTGACCCCGTCTTCCTTGATGGCGTTGAGGAAGTCGTCACGACAGCCGGGGACGACCTGGAGCGAGACGGTCAGGGCGATCATGCGGGCAGCTCCTGGGACGTGGGAACGGGGACGGGTGGGCCGCCCTTCATCGCACGAACCGTGCGCGCACTCATGATGGCCATGCGGTCGTGCTTTGACCGGCAGAATCACCGTGGTTACACGGTCTTCTCGCGGTGAAGTACCAGGGCTGATGTGGTGCCCCCGGCCGGGGAGAGCGGGACGGTGAAAGGATGACGAGGGTGACGGCAACAACCACTGACATCGAGACGGCGGCGGGCGTGCTGCGGGCCGGGGGCCTGGTGGCCCTCCCGACCGAAACCGTCTACGGCCTGGGCGCCAACGCTGAAGATCCTGCCGCTGTGGCGCGCATCTTCCAGGTCAAGGGTCGTCCGCCCTCCCATCCGCTGATCGTCCACATCGGCGGCGCGGACCACCTGGACGACTGGGTCGAGGAGGTCCCCGCCACGGCGCGCCTGCTGGCCGGGAACTTCTGGCCGGGGCCGCTCACGCTGGTTCTGCGGCGCGGCCGCCGGGTGCCCCTGGAAGCCACGGGTGGCCTGGAGACGGTGGCCGTGCGTGTGCCCGACCACCCCGTCGCCCTGGCTCTGCTGTCGGCCTTCGGCGGTGGTATCACCGCCCCGTCCGCCAACCGCTTCGGCTCGGTCAGCCCCACCACCGCCGACCACGTCCGAGCCGAACTCGGTGACGCCGTCGACGTGGTACTGGACGGCGGCTCCTGTGGCGTCGGCGTCGAGTCGACCATCGTCGACGTCACGGGAGCGACCCCGACCATCCTCCGGCCCGGCGGAGTGACCCGAGAGGACCTCGAAGCGGTGCTGGGGTACGCGATCGAGACCCCGGCCACGAGCCATGTCAGGGTGCCGGGTCAGCACCCGTCGCACTACGCGCCGTCTGCTCGAGTCGTCCTCGTCGATCCGGAGAAGGTCGCGGACGAGGCGCAGCTCGCACAGGAGCAGGGCCACCAGGTCGGCATCCTTCTTCCCCCATCCCTCGCCGACACGCCGGTGAAGGCACACGCCGTGGTGCCGGTCCCCGCCTCCCTGCCCGGCTACGCGCGCGCGTTGTACGGATTCCTGCGCGAGCTGGACCAGCGGGGGTGCGACCTCATCGTCGCGTCCCTGCCGGTCGAGGAAGGGCTGGGCCTCGCGATCGCCAACCGGCTCCGCCGGGCCGCGGGGCCCCGGTCCTCTCAGTGAGCGGCCACGGCCGGGACGGTCAGGATGCGGTGGGAACCGTCGCATCAAGGCCGCGGGCGGCGACGAGCTGCGCGCTGCCGTCGGCCAGCCGGTAGCACAAACCCACCACGGCGGTCCGGCCGGCAGCCACCCGCTCGGCCAGGACGTGGGAGCGTTCGAGCAGTAGGTCCACGGTGTGCTCGATGTGCTCGGCCAGGATCTCTTCGGCCCTGTCGCGTCCGGCGGCGCGGGCGGCCAGCACGCTCGGGGTGACCCGTTCGACGACGTCGCGGACGAATCCGCCCGGAGTCCGGCCGTTCTCCAGGGCGGAACAGGCCGCGGCGACGGCACCGCACGAATCGTGGCCGAGGACGACGACCAGCGGCGCGTTGAGGACGGCGACGCCGAACTCGATGGACCCGAGGACTTCCGTACCGGCGACGTGCCCAGCCGTGCGGACGACGAACAGGTCACCCAGGCCCCGGTCGAAGATGATCTCGGCGGCAAGCCGGGAGTCGGAACACCCGAACAGCACGGCGAAGGGCTGCTGGCCCGGTGCGATCTCGGCACGGCGGACAGCGTCCTGGTTCGGGTGCTCGGGGGTGCCCGCGACGAAGCGCTGGTTGCCGGCCATGAGCAGCTGAAAGGCATCGCGGGGCGTGGGCGTCTGGATCTCTGTCATGTCCGCAGCCTACGAGACGGCAAGAGCGCCTGCACCGCCTGGTCACGCCGGAAGTCTGCGGGGTTGGGTCCCTGATAAGAGCCTGGCACCACGCTCCATCGCAGTTGTGTCCCCGGTGCTCCGTCGGTGCGGCTCAAGCCTTGCGGAGCCGCACCGAGGACAGGTGCCCAACAGTTCCGGCACGAGCGTGACCCTCGGAGTCGACACCCACGCCGACGTCCCTATCGCTGCCGCGATCGACCAGCTCGGGCGGCGGCTGGGCACGCTCGCTGTCCTCTCGACACCAGCTGGCTACGCATCCTTGGAAGCGTGGGCCACCGGTCTCGGCACCGCGAGCAGGTGGGCTTGGAAGGCACCGGCTGCTACGGGGCCGGCCTGTCGAGGTGGCTGCGCCGACACAGCCACCGTGTCGTCGAGGTGAACCGCCCCGACCGTCAGACACGCTGGCGTCGCGGCAAGTCCGATGTCGTCGATGCCGAAGCCGCCGCACGGGTCGGCCGTGCAGGACGAAACCGCGACAGCGAATTCCGGTGACGGCGCTGTCGTTCTTCGGGAACACGTGCGCGGACTGCACCGAACGGAACTGATCCGCACTGTGACACGGTGGCGCCCAGGGGCCGAGCCGGACACCCTGACCACGGTCACCAAACTGGCGATGCAGTCCATCGCCCACCGCTAGCTGCAGCTCGACGACGAGATCTCGGAGCTGGACCGCGACCTGCAGCGGCTCGTCGCCCGGGCAGCACGGGAACTCATGGCGGTCAAAGGACTCGGCCTCGAGACCGTCGCAGCCCTGCTCGTCGCTGTCGGCGACAACCCAGGAGGCCTTCTTTCAGTGCCTTCGCCCACCTCTGCGGAGTCGCCCCGATCCCTGCATCCTCCGGCAACACCAGCCGCCACACCTCATCATCCGCTGCTTGAAACGACACGTCGTCCGTGAGGTCTACGGCCTACTCGTCCCACGAATCCCAGCGCAGCCACCTGTCCGCGACGGCCTGACAACAGCAGCCTGGCCTCCCTTGACAGCAAGAGGAGCATCGGCAAAGTCGAACGCTTCAATCGCACCCTGCTCGACCAATGGGCCTACCGGCGGCCCTGCACCAGCAACACCGAACGCACCGACGCCCTGGCAGACTTCCTGCACACCTACGAACACCACCGCTGCCGCACCGCACTCGGCGGCCACCCACCCATCAGCCGCGTCAATACTGACTTCGGCTCGTCAGGGTGATATTTCCTGAAGTCCCCGCTGGGCCTGGGGTAGTGGCTGTACTCCGTGGTGTGTGAGGTATGCGGATGGG
>NZ_JBEYJU010000068.1:0-47577 GCF_040703965.1 Streptomyces sp. NPDC006655
CTTAGTTCACACTCTTGCCCCCCCCTACGCTCTTCCGATCCTTCCATCTGAACGTTCCGTCGACGGACGCCGTCCACACACAGATACCCTTGACAGGTGACCGACGCCCAAGACACCGCAGCAGACAGTTCACTGCGCACCACCGGGGGCACTCCCCCGGACGACGCCGAGTCTTCTGCGACGGGGGCGCCGATCCCTCTGCTGGAGCCGCGCGAGGGCATTCCGCCCGTGGTCGCCGACGCGGCCGCGCTCGCCCGCGTGGTCGCCGCGTTCGCCGCCGGTTCCGGTCCCGTCGCCGTCGACGCCGAGCGGGCGTCCGGCTACCGCTACGGACAGCGCGCCTACCTGGTCCAGCTGCGCCGCGAGGGCGCCGGGACCGCGCTGATCGACCCGGTCGCCTGCCCCGACCTCTCCGGCCTCGGCGAGGCGCTGGCCGGCGTCGAGTGGGTGCTGCACGCGGCCACCCAGGACCTGCCCTGTCTGCGCGAGATAGGCATGGTGCCCAGCAGCCTCTTCGACACCGAGCTGGCCGGCCGGCTCGCCGGGTTCCCCCGGGTCGGGCTCGGCGCGATGGTCGAGGGTGTCCTCGGGTTCGTGCTGGAGAAGGGGCACTCCGCCGTCGACTGGTCGACCCGCCCGCTGCCCGAGCCGTGGCTGCGGTACGCGGCGCTCGACGTCGAACTGCTGGTCGACCTGCGGGACGCCCTGGAGAAGGAGCTCGAGCGGCAGGGGAAGCTGGAGTGGGCCCGGCAGGAGTTCGACGCCATCGCGGCCGCGCCGCCCGCCGAGCCCAGGAAGGACCCCTGGCGGCGGACGTCCGGGATGCACAAGGTGCGGCGGCGTCGGCAGCTGGCCGTGGTGCGGGAGCTGTGGGAGATGCGGGACCGGATCGCGCAGAAGCGGGACGTGTCGCCGGGCAAGGTGCTCAGCGACGCGGCGATCGTCGAGGCGGCGCTCGGCCTCCCGCCGAACGTGCACGCCCTCGCCGGGCTGAACGGGTTCGGGCACCGGATGGGCCGGCGCCAGCTGGAGCAGTGGCAGACCGCGGTGGACCGCGCCAAGGCACTGCCGGACGCCGCGCTGCCGCAGCCCGGTCAGCCGGTCACGGGGCCGCCCCCGCCCCGGGCGTGGGCCGACAAGGACCCCGTCGCGGCGGCCCGGTTGTCCGCGGCGCGCGCAGCGGTGTCGGCCCTGGCCGAACAGCTCACCATGCCGCAGGAGAACCTGATCGCACCGGACACCGTACGGCGGCTCTGCTGGGAACCGCCGCGGGTGGTGGACGCCGACTCGGTCGGGGCCGCGCTGGAGGGGTACGGCGCACGACCGTGGCAGGTCGAGCAGGTGACCCCGGCCCTGGTGACGGCGCTGACCCCGTAGGCGTGCCGGCCGACCGGCCCCCGAGCCGCTCCCGGCTCCGGGGCGCGTGACCCTTCGCGTGGCGGGCCCCTCCCGTGGCGGGCCGGATCAGCCCCCCGAGCCCCGTGCGGAGGAGCCTGCCGCGCCCTGCCCGGCAGCGGCCTCCGGGTCCGGGTCCCCCCGCGGGATGGCGTCCGGGTCCGGGTCCCCCTGCGCGGTGGCGTCCGGGTCCGGGTCGGGGGTGGCTTCGAGGAACGCCGTGTAGAGGTGTTTGCCCCGGGTCACCGAGAAGTCCATCTCCGGGAGCACCTCCGGGACCGCGATCGCGGTCACCAGGTTGCGGTACATGCGCGAGATCCGCGCCTCCACGTTCCCCAGGTGCCGGTCGAGGGTGTTCGAGATCAGCACCACCCCGGCCCAGTTCCCCGCGAGCTGGTAGGCCTGCTCCGCCACGTCGACGAAGGGTTTCAGCTCGCCGTGCCGCTGGGCCTCGGTGAGCTGCCCGGTGTTGAAGACGATCCAGTCCGGCCACGGAGTCCCGTAGGTCTCCGGCGCGCTGCTGTGGAACGACAGCATCAGGGCGGCCTGAAGTGCGCTCTCGTGGGAGATCCGGTGCGCCAGGATCATGCCGATGTCGACCACCTCCTGGAGCTTGAGCCGCTGCTCCCGCAGCCCGTCCATGCTCAGCGTGTCCGTCATGATGGCGCTCGCCACGTCGAGCTTGCCGCCGGGGAAGTGCCGGTAGAAGGCTCCCTTGCTGGTGCGCGCCGCCGTGATCAGGTCGCTGACCGAGGCCCCTTCGTAGCTCTCCGCGACGAACAGCGCCCCGGCCGTGTCGAGGATGCGCTGCCTGGTGTCGAGGGCACGCTGTTGCCGACGTCGCGGACTGCGCGGGTTGGTCATGCACTCTCCCGGATGGCTCCACCGATTCCCGGGCCAAGGAATACCAGACGGACGGGCCCACGACCGACGTCTGCTTGACGCCACCGCACCTGAGTTCCAGACTTGGCGACGCTAGAAGAGACCGCTCGGTCCCTTCTAGCATGGTACAGAGCAGAGCGGCACGGAGATTTCACCGGTTCTCCAGGTGAAAGCTGCTGCGACAGACGGGACCGTTCGGTCCCAACAAGGCCGGGAGCAGTGCAATGAGCGTCTCCGACACCGTCGGCACCGTGGCGGTGATCGCCCCGTACGACGCCGGGAACGCGTATCCGCTCGCGTTCGCCCGGCACGGCTGGCGGACGGTGGCCGTCGTACCGGAGCACCGGCTGCGGCCACCGGCGTACCGGAACGCCGCGGTGGCCGCGGGCTACACCGGCACGGTCGTGCACCGCGGGGTACGGCAGACGGTCAAGGCGTTGCGGGCCCTCGGGGTGTCGGCAGTCGTCGCGGCCGGCGCCGGGGGCGTCGAACCGGCCGAGCGGATCGCCTGGCAGCTCGGCCTGCCCGGGGCGGATCCGGCCTCCTCCCCGCTGCGGTACGACCGCGGGGCACAGGCGGCCCGGCTGTCCCGGCTGGGGATACCCGCTCTGCGGGGCGTCCGCGCGACGAGTCCCGCCGCCGCGGTGGCCTGGGTACGGGCCTGCCCCCTGCCCGGTTACCTGCTCGCGCCGGCGACGGCCGGCACCCCGGTCGAGCCGGTGGAGTGCGCGGACGCACTCCAGGTCGTCGCCGCCTGGCAGGCCGTACGGGACGCGGCCGTCCGCTACTCCGGCAGCCCGGACCTCGTCCTGACCGAGCGGCCGCCGCCCGGCAGGTTCACGGTCCGCACCGTCACCCGGCCGGACCCCGACGGCCGCCCCGAGCACGTGGTCACCGCGCTGCGGGCACGGCCCCCCTCCTACCGCACGGCGCAGGTCCCCTCATCCCGCACGGTGCAGCTCCTCAGGCACCGCACGGCGCGGGTGCTCGACGCGCTCGGCGTGGTCTGCGGTCCGGCCACCACCCGGTTCGCCCTCGGGGCCGACGACGAGCCGCTGCTGGTGGACTCGCTCGCCGCCGGTTCAGCCCCACACGTCCCTCTCTCCCCAGGACAGTCCATGACCGAATGGCCGCCGCCCGCCACCGCCCGCCCCGCCGACGTGCCGCCCACCGTGACGCGGAACGCCCGCATCCTGGAGCTGCGCGCACCGCGCGAGGAACCGTCCGCCCCCTCCCGGGCGGCTCGTCTCGCGGCGCCCCGCACGAAGCCGGTGCAGGTCGAGATCACGCCAAGGTTCCGGGATGCCTGTCAGCAGCGGACGGACATGTGACCTTCGCCGCTCCCGCCGTCAGGGGTGGGCAGTCACGTTACTGATAAGTAGCATGGGGCTGAGCGCGCGCTCAGCGCGGCCGCAGCAGTGCAGACCCGCATCTGGAGGAGAGCCATCGTGCCTCGTACCGTCAGGGACGTCGTCTTCGTCGACGGCGTCCGTACCCCGTTCGGCAAGGCGGGCCCGAAGGGCATCTACCACGAGACCCGTGCCGACGACCTCGTCGTGAAGGCGATCCGGGAGCTGCTGCGCCGCAACCCCGGCCTGGACACCACGAAGATCGACGAGGTCGCCATCGCCGCGACCACGCAGATCGGCGACCAGGGTCTGACCATCGGCCGTACCGCGGGGATCCTGGCGGGTCTGCCGCAGTCCGTGCCGGGCTACTCCATCGACCGCATGTGCGCCGGCGCCCTGACCGCCGTCACCACGGTCGCCGGTTCCGTCGCCTTCGGCGCGTACGACGTCGCCATCGCCGGCGGTGTCGAGCACATGGGCCGCCACCCGATGGGCGAGGGCGTGGACCCGAACCCGCGGTTCGTCAGCGAGAAGCTGGTCGACGAGTCGGCGCTGTTCATGGGCATGACCGCGGAGAACCTGCACGACCGCTACCCGGGGATCACCAAGCTGCGCGCCGACGAGTACGCGGTGCGTTCGCAGGAGAAGGCCGCCAAGGCGTACGCCAACGGCAAGATCCAGGCCGACCTGGTGCCGATCTCGGTGCGCCGGACCAACCCGGAGGGCGGCGAGACCGGTTGGGGTCTCGTGACCGCCGACGAGCCGATGCGCCCGGGGACCACCCTGGAGAACCTCTCGGGTCTCAAGACGCCGTTCCGGGTGCACGGGCGGGTCACCGCCGGCAACGCGGCCGGTCTGAACGACGGTGCGACCGCCTCGATCATCGCCTCCGAGGACTTCGCCCGCGAGAACAACCTGCCGGTGAAGATGCGTCTCGTGGCGTACTCCTTCGCGGGGGTCGAGCCCGAGGTCATGGGCTACGGCCCGATCCCGGCGACCGAGAAGGCCCTCGCGCAGGCGGGGCTGTCCATCTCCGACATCGGCCTGTTCGAGATCAACGAGGCCTTCGCCGTCCAGGTGCTGGCCTTCCTCGACCACTACGGCATCGCGGACGACGACGAGCGCGTCAACCAGTACGGCGGCGCCATCGCCTTCGGTCACCCGCTGGCCTCCTCGGGTGTGCGTCTGATGACGCAGCTGGCCCGCCAGTTCGAGGAGCAGCCGCACGTCCGCTACGGCCTGACCACCATGTGCGTCGGCTTCGGCATGGGCGCGACGGTCATCTGGGAGAACCCGCACTTCGAGGGGGACAAGTGAGCACCACCGCCGAGCTTCTGAAGCAGGCCTCCGACCTGTTCCCCGACGAGGTCGTGACGTCGGCGCACGTACGCCACTTCGACCTCCCGTTCGGGGCCGGCCGGTTCGCGCTGATCACCCTGGACAACGGCCTGGACCACACCAAGCCGACCACCTTCGGCCCGGCCTCGCTGGCCAACCTCAACACCGCGATCGACCAGGTGGAGAAGGAGGCCGCCGAGGGCGCGATCGTCGGTGTCGGCATCACCGGCAAGCCGTTCATCTTCGCGGTCGGCGCCGACCTCAAGGGCGTCGAGCTGCTCAAGGAGCACGAGCACGCGCTCGCCATCGGCAAGGGCGGTCACGAGGTCTTCAAGCGCCTCGCGGGCCTCGCGGTGCCGACCTTCACGTACTACAACGGTGCCGCCATGGGCGGTGGCGTCGAGGTCGGTCTGCACTGCACGTACCGGACCGTGTCCAAGGCCATCCCGGCGTTCTCGCTGCCCGAGGTCTTCCTCGGCCTGGTTCCCGGCTGGGGCGGTTGCGCCCTCCTCCCGAACCTGATCGGCGCCGACAAGGCCGTCTCGGTGATCATCGAGAACAGCCTCAACCAGAACAAGCAGCTCAAGGGTCAGCAGGTCTTCGACCTGGGCATCGCCGACGCCCTCTTCGAGGGTGCCGACTTCCTGGAGCAGTCGCTGATCTGGACCGCCCAGGTGCTGAAGGGCGAGATCGAGGTCGAGCGTCCGGTGATCGACCGCGGCGATGCCTGGGACCAGGCCGTCGCGCGCGGCCGGTTCATCGCGGACTCCAAGGTGCACGGCGCCGCGCCGGCCGCCTACCGCGCCCTGGACATCATCGCCGCCGCCAAGAACGGCGACCTCCAGCAGGGTTACGACGCCGAGGACCTGGCCCTCGCCGACCTGATCATGGGCGGTGAACTCCGCGCCGGCATCTACGCGTTCAACCTGGTGCAGAAGCGCGGCAAGCGTCCGGCGGGTGCGCCCGACAAGAACCTGGCGCGTCCGGTCACCAAGGTGGGCGTCGTGGGCGCGGGCCTCATGGCCTCGCAGCTCGCGCTGCTCTTCCTGCGCCGCCTGGAGGTGCCGGTCGTGCTGACCGACATCGACCAGGAGCGCGTCGACAAGGGCGTGGGCTACGTCCATGCCGAGATCGACAAGCTGCTCGGCAAGGGCCGCGTCAACCAGGACAAGGCCAACCGCCTCAAGGCCCTCGTCACCGGTGTGCTGGACAAGGCCGAGGGCTTCGCGGACGCCGACTTCATCATCGAAGCGGTGTTCGAGGAGATCGGTGTCAAGCAGCAGGTGTTCGCGGAGGTCGAGGCGGTCGCCCCGGCGCACGCGATCCTCGCCACCAACACCTCCTCGCTGTCGGTGACGGAGATGGCGTCGAAGCTGAAGAACCCCGAGCGGGTCGTCGGCTTCCACTTCTTCAACCCGGTCGCGATCCTCCCCCTCCTGGAGATCGTGCGCGGCGAGCAGACGGACGACGCGTCCCTGGCGACCGCGTTCGCCGTCGCCAAGAAGCTGAAGAAGACCGCGGTGCTCGTGAAGGACGCCCCGGCGTTCGTCGTGAACCGCATCCTCACCCGCTTCATGGGCGAGATCCAGAACGTCATCGACGAGGGCACCCCGGTCGAGGTCGCGGAGAAGGCGGTCGACCCGCTGGGCCTGCCGATGTCTCCGCTGGTGCTCCTGGAGCTGGTCGGTCCCGCCATCGGCCTGCACGTCTCGGAGACCCTCAACCGGGCCTTCCCGGACCGCTTCACGGTCTCCCCGAACCTCGCGGCCGTCGTCAAGGCGGGCAAGCGCGGCTTCTACGTGTACGACAGCGGGAAGCCGGAGCTGGACCCCGAGGTCGCCGCGCTGCTGAAGCAGGGTGACTCGGTCCTCAGCGAGGAGCAGGTCCGCGACCGCGTCCTGGACGCCGTCGCCCAGGAGATCGGGCTCATGCTCGACGAGGGCGTCGTCGCCGAGGCGCAGGACATCGACCTGTGCCTGATCACGGGCGCCGGCTGGCCCTTCCACCTGGGCGGCATCACGCCGTACCTGGACCGCGAGGGCGTCTCGGAGCGTGTGAACGGCAAGAAGTTCCTGGCCCCGGGCGTGGCGTCGGTCCCGGCGTAACGACCGGTCAGCCACAGGGGGCCTCCGCAGTGCTGCGGAGGCCCCCTGTCGTCGCTCCGGGACAATGCCGGTGGTCATGAAAAAATCTCACACGCTCACAGGTCCGGTGTCCGGTCGCAAGGCGCTGCTCGCGGTCGTGGTGGCGCTCGCCGCCGTCGCCGCGGCCCTCTCCTGGTCGGGCCGGAACGGGCACGCCGACCGCACGTTCCGCGTCTGGCAGTGGAACATCGCGGGGAACGCCCTGCACCACGGTGCCGTCGACGACGGGCTGGCCGAGGCCGCGGTCGACTCGATACGCCACCGCGAGGCGGACTTCGTCTCCCTCAACGAGGTCTGCCGGGGCCAGTTCGACCGGATGAAGGAACTCCTCGCCGCACGCGGGTGGCCCAGCGGTCCCGGGACGTTCGCCCGCTTCGCCGCCACGCGTGCCGCGTCGCCCGGACTGTGCGGTGGCACCGGGGACTACGGTATCGCCCTGTTCAGCAGGGACCCGCTCGGCGCCTCGCGGGAGTACGTCCTGCCCTCCGACGGCACGGCGGAACACCGGCGGCTGCTGTGCGCGGCGCTGCGGGACGAGCCCCGGATGAAGTTCTGCACCGTGCACATCACCACCAGCAACGCCGTGCGCTCGGGCGTGCCCGCCAACGTCCGGCAGCTCCGGGCGGTCCTGAACGTCCTGGACGGCTTCGACGCGGCCGGTCAGGCGTACCTCATCGCCGGCGACTTCAACGCCCAGCCCGACTACGCCCGGCTGAACGCGTTCTACGCTCCCTCGGCGTCCACGGCCGCCAACCCCGCGAACACGGGAAGCCACCGGGAACTGGACGACGCGGACAGGGCCCACTGTCCCGGGTACGGGCAGTGGACGGCCCTGGGGACTCCGGGCAGCGCGCCGCCCTGCGGGGGCCGTGCCAAGATCGACGAGATCTTCGTGCGCGAGTCGCGTCTGGCCGGGCCGTACGCGGCCGTCGCCCTGACCGTCCCCACCTCGTGCCGGGGGCTCGTCCGGTGTTCCGACCACCGTGCCCTCGTGGGCACGGTACGACTGCGCATGCCCTGATCCCCCGGGGTCCGTCCGGTCACCAGCGCCCGTGGAACGGCAGGTGCTCGCACTTCTCGTCCCCGCAGGCGTCGCGGGCGCGGGCCGCGGACTCCCGGATCCAGTTGCCCTCCGGAATCCCGTGGATCCTCAGCCGCAGGGAGGCCGGCCGGGAGTGCAGGGCGCTGAACACCGACACGAAGTCGACCTGGTAGGTGCCGGGCTTCCAGTCGTGGGGATGGCGCACGCTCCAGGTGCCGTCCTCGCGCACCGGGGCCTCGGCGATCAGCCGACCGCCCTCCAGGAGCATCACCTTGGTCACGCCGGGGTCGGCGGTGCCGGAGAAGCGCGGCCGGGGACCGCTGAAGGCGCCCTCGCGGGGGCCGAGCACGACCGGGGGCTCGACGTGGTCCCGGACGGTGAAGGGCACCGACGCGACCTCGGTCACGCCGGAGTCCGTGAGCCCGACCGCCTGCAACAGGTGGTCACCGCCGGGCCAGCTGACCGCCCGGCGCCACTGCCAGGTACCGGCGGAACCGACGGAGGTGCCACCGAGATAGCCGCCGTTCTCGAAGAACAGCAGGTAGGACGTGCCGGGCGGGGCCGTTCCCGCGAACTTGTGCAGCGGGCTGACGATCTTCGAGGCGGTGGGGGCGGCGATCACGGGGGCCGGGCCGGTGATCCGGTTGCCGCCGTAGAGCACGGACTCGGGGTTGGCGACCGTGAACTCGGCGGTCACCGGCGGGTACTCGCCCGCACCGAGGCGGTCGGGGTCGACGAGGCCGGGCGGCAGGGTGCGGGCGTGCAGCAGCGCGGAGCAGAGGATGCGGGCCACTTCCCGGGCACCGGCCTCGTTGAAGTGGGTGGAGTCGACGATGCCCTCGGGGTGGTGGGGATGCTCGCCCGGGTCGGTCCAGCGGAAGAGGCCCCGCGCCCGGGTGGGGCCGAGTTCCTGAAGCAACCGCGTGGTGTAGTGGTTCAGGTCGATCAGGTCGGCGCCTGTGCCGGCCGCGACCTCGCGGATCACGTCCGGGTAGACGTCGTGGGTGTTCAGGACGTTGCCCTGGACGTCGAAGACGCAGCGCGCCGTCGGGGTGAGCAGCAGCGGCACGGCTCCCTCACCGCGGATCGCGTCCACGTAGAGCCGCAGGAACTCGGTGAACTCGCGGGGGCTGTGGTAGCGCAGCGGCACGTTGACCCGCTGTTCGACGGCGCCGAAGTCCATGGCCACGACGTCGCCGGGGACGAGCGAGTTGAGCAGGCTCGCCATCCGCTCGGTGTAGTAGGTCCGCGCGGTCATCGCGTCGCGGGCGTAGTTCTTGACCTCGTGGTGACCGGAGAGGAACTCCTCGACGTACTGGCCCCAGCCGGCCATGGGCGCCTCCTCCGGTCTCCGGGAGGTGGCCACGGAGTTGCCCAGGATGCAGAAGGTGTTCATGGTTCCTCTCAGAGCGGCCAGCCGGGCAGGCGCCCCGCATGGAAGAGCCGATTGCGGGGCGAGCCCGCCTCGAACTGGCTGGCTATCGGGAAGTAGCTGGGCAGGAACGCGGCCAGGGTGGCGTCCTGCTCGTCCTCGGAGATGTCGCCGTCGTGGAAGTCGTTGAGGCAGAAGACGTCGTTGGCCCGTTCCGCGAGGAGGTGGTTGAGCCGCTTCACCTGCTCGCTGAGGCCGACGTTGACGAATCCGCTGGAGATGCCGCCCGGCACGCTGCGACCCGTGTAGTAGCCGAAGTAGTGGTGCAGCGACGAGGCGACGGACACGTCCGACGGGTCGCGCAGCTGGTTGCGGGCGGTGGTGCCGAGCGCGTCCGGGAACTGCTTCTCCAGGTCGTACATGACGCTGCGGCGCAGGGGGTGCGGGGCGTGGATGAAGGAGTTGACGAGGGTCCGGCCGAACATCCAGGCCACCAGCTGCCGGTTGTTCTTCGCCGCCATACGGCTGAACTCGTCGCCCTCCGTGATGGGGTTCATCGGAATGGCGTTCGACGACATGAAGTGCTTCGACTGGCCGTTGCCCAGGAAGAACAGGCCGGGCTGGAGGGGGCGGGCGGCGAAGACGTCGTCGTTGAAGTACAGGAAGTGTTCGGCCAGTCCGTCGATGTGGTGCAGCCGGCTCTCGATGGCGTGCGAGTTGTACGTGGGCAACGCCCCTTCGCTGCCGAAGATCTCGGTGTGGTCCACCACGCGGACCCGGGGGTGGTGGGGGTCCAGCCACTGCGGGACCTGCCGGTCCGTGACCAGGTAGATGTTCCTGATCCACGGGGCGTACATGTCCAGGGACCGCAGTGAGTACCGCAGTTCGTCGCGGTTGCGGAAGCGGGCCGCGCTGGTGGCCGCGTCCTGCGTCTCGATCCCCTTGGCGGCCAGCACCGCGTTCTTGCGCTCCAGCCAGGAGACGTCGGCGCCGTCGACCCAGGTGTAGACGGCGTCGACCGGGAACGCGATGTCGTGGTGCAGGGTGTCCGCGAACGCCTCCAGCGTCGGGTACTTGCGCCCGCCCAGGACCGTCGGCACCCGGCGCAGCGCGCTCTTGGGCACCCGTGAGCCGATCAGGGTGCGGTACGGCGAGACGATGGTGCCGGAGTCCTCCGGGTCGTCCTCCCAGAACGCGACGGTGCAGCCGTAGGCCGCCCCGAGCCGCAGGGTGCGGGACGGTGTGACGACACTCTGGTAGACCCGCACTCCGGCGCATTCCGTGCGCAGGTATTCGGTGGCGAGTCCGGCGAGCGTGGTGGCGACCGCGGTGTCGGCGTCGTTGAGCAGTGCCATGTACACGGCCTGCTTCGCGAAGTGCTGGGCGAGCGCCTTGAGGACGGCCTCACGGTGGTCGGCGTGCACGGCGACGGTGTGCCGCACCTTCGTGGTCCGGGAGACGAAGTACGGGATGCGGGCCGCTTCCAGCGCGGCGGCCGTCATCGCCAGGTTCGCCTGGACGGTGTCGAAGGGGGTCTCCGCGTCGATCAGGCGGCACAGCTGTCCGCCGTCGCGCACCAGCGTGCCGTTCTCCTTGAGGAGCCGCTCCTCGGTCCCCTGGAGCCGGCTGGAGTGCTGGGTGCTGCGCGGGGCGGCGGCCGCGGCCCTGGCCTGGCCGCCCGCACCGGCGATCATGGCGTGCGCGGCGATCCGTTCGGCCTTCAGCGCGGCGCGGCGACCGCTCGCCCGGTCCGCCTCCAGGGTGGTGAGCAGGCCGTCCCACTGGTCGCCGGCCCGGAACCGCAGGGCCGCCTCGGCGGCGAGGTTGCCCATGCCCAGGCGCATCTCGGTGTTCTCGATCATGTCGAGCAGCGCGGCGGCCAGGGCCTCCGTGTCCCCGGGAGTGGTGAGGAGGCCGGTGCGCCCCTCGTGCACGATCTCCCGCGGGGCGTGGGGACTGTCGTACGCCAGGACGGGCACCCCGGCGGCCTGGGCCTCGCGCAGCGCCAGTCCCACGGCGTCCTCGGTCGCGGTGCTCAGGGCGATGCTCGCCTTGGCCCACTCCTCGGCGAGGCTGGGCGGCGCCTCCCCCACGAACTGGACGGTTCCGTGCAGGCCGAGCTGGTCCCGGTGGCCGGTGAGCCGGTTGCCGAGCGGACCGTCGCCGACGACCCGCAGGACCCAGGTGGGGTGCAGCGGGCTGACCCGCGCCCAGGCGGCCAGGGCGTCGGCGATCCCGGAGCGCTCCTCCAGCCGGGCGGCCAGGGTCACCATCCGGGTCTCCAGCGTGGAACGGGGCCGGAACCCCTCGGCGAGCGCGGGCGGGATCACCACGAGCGGCGGGGCGCCGGCGCCGAACGTCTCGGTGTACCACTCGTGGGAGCGGGCGCACGCCAGCGCCACCGCGTCGCAGCGCGTGATGTGCCGGAGCAGGGGTTCGGCGGCGGGGCCGGCCACTTCCGGCGCGCTCAGTTCGTAGTGGACCGTGAGGACGTGCGGCGGGGCGAACCGCGCGGCGTAGGCGAGCAGCGCCGGCGAGGTGGTGACGAGGACGTCGACGTCGGCGTCCTGGAGCGCGTACTCCAGTTCGATGTCGGCGAGTCGGTGGAAGCGGTCGTCCCAGCGGCGCTCGACGACCTCGCTGGGTACCGCGCTCAGGGCGAGGCCGGTGCCGGCGTCCAGGGTGGAGCGGCGTACGGGCCGGTGCTGGAGCGTCTCGATGAGGAACCTGACCGGCACCCGGGGGTCGGGGGGTGCGAAGCGTCGGCGCCGCGCCTTGAACACGCTGATGACGCTGACCTCGTGCCGGTCGGCGAGCGTGCCGGCGTGACCGAGCACGGCTCGTTCCTCGCCGCCCAGCACGTCGGCCTGGGTCAGCAGGAAGGCGATTCTCATGGGTTCCTCTGCTCCGCCCCGGCACCGTCACCGCAGGTGAACCGGAGGTTCCCGGCAGGGGTGTAGCGGGGTTCGATCATCATCAGGGTGTCGCGGCGCGGTGACACGAGGATCTTCCGCATCGCGAACACCCGCCCCGGCGCCTGGACGTCGTGCAGCCGGCGCCCGAGGCGCAGGGGCGTGCGGGCGTCCGTGTGGACGAGGACGTCCCAGTGCACGCGCCGGCTTCCGGTGGGGACCATCTCGGCCAGCGGAACGTCCACCCGCCATACGCCGGGCTCCACTTCGTCCAGCGGGCGCGTGACACTCCGGCCGGCGGCGACGAACTCGGCCTGCCGGGCGTCGGTGCCGACGCCGAGCAGGCGCAGATCGACCTCGATGCGCGCGTGCTCGATGTGCACGTTGACCACCTCGGCGGCGGGCCGCGCCTTGGCGCACACCACGCGGGCGTCACCGCGGACGGTCCGGCCGAGCCGGTAGCGGTCGGCGGTGACCGGCGACGACTTCATGGGTCCTGTCGTGCCCGTCGGGGGCTTCGTCAGCTCCGCGAGCAGCAGCGGGAACTGGCGGACCCGGCGCCCGGTGCCCACGTCCAGCCGCAGTTTCCAGCGCCCCGGGGTGACGGGCACTCCCCTGGTGCCGGTGCCCAGCAGCACCGCCGCGTCGACGAGGTAGCGGCCGTCGCGCCCGGCGTAGACCCGGGCGGGGACCCGGTGCCGGTGGCGCCGACGCAGTACGACGATCTCGGCGTGGTCCGCCTCGGTCACCGAGCCGGGCAGCTCGGCGTGCAGGTTGACGGTCTGGCCGTCCAGCAGGGCGGCGTAGCGCAGCCGTGCGGTACGGCCGGCTCGCCGGGGCAGGAAGAGCCGGTTCATCAGCCAGGCACGCGGCCGGGCGAGCCGGACCGCGGCACGGCGCCGGACGGCGGCGAGGAGACGACGGCGCGCGCTCATCGGACGGCCACCCCCTGCTCCTGCTCGACCTGGTGCCGCGCCGGCGACAGCGCCCGGTCGGGGAGTTCGTACGGACTGGCGACGGGGAAGTAGGCGTCGAGGAAGCGGGCGACCATGCGCGTCTGCGCGTCCCGGTCCTCGGGGACGATCGTGTCGTTGATGCAGAAGGTGTCGAAGTCGCGCCGGGCGACCAGCCGGTTCAGCCGCTGCTGGGCGCGCTGCTCACCGATGTCGACGTAGACGTAGCGCAGGTCGCCGACCGTGGCCCGGGCCGAGTGGTAGGCGTAGTAGTGGTGCAGCGACGAGGCGACGGGCGTGTCGTGCGGGGAGCGGAACCGCGAGTGCTGCGTGACCCAGTGCGCACGCGCGTAGACCTGCTCGATCTCGGCGAGGACGGAGCGCCTGAGGGCGTGCGGGGTGTGCTTCATCTTCTGCGAGATGACGGTGCCGAACTGCTGGGCGATCAGACCCCGGCTGTTCTTGCCGGCGGCGTTCACGGGAAGGTCGTCGGGGGAGATCTGCCCGGACGGGATCAGCGCCTTGGACATGAAGAATTTGGTCAGGCCATTGGGATGGAAGAACTGCTCGGGGCGGACCGGCCGTCCGAAGAACACGTCGTCGTTCAGGTAGAGGAAGTGTTCGGCGAGGTCCGGGATGTGGTGCAGCTGGCTCTCGATGGCGTGGGAGTTGAAGGTCGGCAGCGCGCGGGAGTCGGAGAAGATCTCCCGGTGGTCCACCACCCGCAGGCCCGGGTACTCGGTGTCGAGCCAGTCGGGCACCTGCCCCGCGGTCACCAGGAAGATGTTCCGGACCCAGGGCACGAACTGGTGGATCGAGCGCAGGGAGTACCGCAGTTCGTCGCGGCTGGTGTACCGGGCGTCGTTGTCGGCCTGCTCGTGCAGCGACGTGGAGCCGCCGTCGTACTGCCGGCGCGCGGCGTCCTTGTTCGCTCTCCAGACGGGGTCGGAGTCGTCGACCCAGGTGTAGACGATGTCGATCGGGTACCGGTGGTCGCCGATCAGGGCGGCCGTGAACTCGGGCAGCGTACGGGTCCGGCCGGTGCCGTAGAGGAACGGGACGGGGCTGAACAGGCGCTGTTCCGCGAGTCGCCGTTCCCCGCCCACCGGGGTGCTGGTGACCACGGAGTTGGGGCGGGGTGCGACGAGCTCGCCCTCCTCCTCCGTCCAGAACTCCAGCTCGCAGCCGGACTCATGGCCGAAGGCGAGGTTCTCCGTGGGGTCGCACACGACCCAGGCCACGTTCAGCACCTTCTGCGAGCGCAGTTTCCGCCAGGCCTGCGCGGACGAACCGGCACGGGACTGGCCCCCGGAAGCGGCGCGGACGTATCCCGGGTCGCGGCTGCACACCAGCTGGAAGACGTCCTCGACGTCCTCGCGGAGCGCGGCGGGCACGGCCACTGCAGGAACGGTTCCTCCCGTGCCGCGCACGGCGAAGTACTCGATCTCCGCGTCTTCGAGGACGGCCACCAGCAGATGGAGGTTGCGAGCCCTGGCGGCCCATTCGGTGGCGCCGGGCACGACCATGGCCCGCACGTGCTGACCGTCGAGGCGGATCACCCGCAGGACGGCCCCGGCGCCGCGCCGGGCGGGACCACCGGCCGCCCCGAGGACGACCCTGGCCAGAGCGGTGCGCATGGCGTCCGCAGCCGTCAGGATCCGCATGACCCCCTGGCGCAGCGGACGGGGAATCCGGCGGACGATGCGCCGCCGGGCCCGTACCGGCACCAGTGATCGGTAGGTCGAAACGAGCGCGCTCGCCTCAGGATTACCCGGGCTCACTCCAACTCCTCAGCACCTTGGCAAGGGCTGAGACCCCCCTCATGCCCCGTACAAACGATTCAGCCCGCCCGCCGCTCGCTTTGGGACGAACGAATCAAGCCACCGGATCTTCACATCTTTGCCAACTCATTGTCTAGATGTTTTCTTACCTGTGAGATATGTGTCACTTACATTTTCTTCAGCTGTGTCTTACCGCACGTCACACCCGGACCGACCGGCCCAGCACCAGTCCCGCCTCGGCCGACTGGCGCGCCACGCACAGCGCGCCCGCCTCGTCCAGGAAGGCCAGGACCACCCGCCCGTGCGCGTCCCGGGCCAATGCGGGGCCGTGCGCACAGCGCTCCCCGGTGGGCGACCACCACACGCCGCCGCCCTCGTTCTCCGTGCCGAAGGCCGCGAGCGCGATCTCCCCCGCGTGGTCGCGCGCGGCGAGGACCGTGCAGTCGTACCCGTCGAGAGCGGTCCGCAGGGCCGCGATCCGGCCGACGGCGGGTGCCCCGCCCAGCGGGATGACCCAACTGCCGGGACGGTGCGCGACGATCCCGCCGGTCGCCGCGTCCGTCCAGTAGAAGGTCACCCGGTCCTGGGCGGTCTCCAGCACGGCGGGGCTGCCCTCGGCCACGGCGACGGGCACGTTCGGGCAGCGCTCCGGGTCGGCGTCCGGCTCGGGCTGGGACCAGCGCATCGCGGGACCCTCCCCCGGCACGAACAGCTCGATCCGGCCGGTGCCGGTGGCCGTGGCCGTCATGCCCGGCCGGACGCCACCGCCGCGCAGATCCCGCCAGGGCTCCCAGCGCCCGTCCGGCGCCTCCCGGCGCAGACAGACCCCGCCACCCGCGTTGCGGACGAACACATGCACCCGCCCCGACGCGCTCACGGCCGCTGCCGGTGCCGCCACCAGCGCCGCGCGCTCCGGGGTCCGGCCGGGATTCCCCATCGAGCGCCACTCGGTGACCGGCCTGCCGGTCTGGTACTGCACCGCGTGCACGATGTCGACGGGTGCGGAGCCGCCCGGTTCCCGCCGGGCGACCAGGTGCACATACCCGTCGGCGCCCTGGGCGGCCGACACCTCCGTGACGCCGGGGGCGGCCAAGAAGTCCGGGCCGGTCCACTCCGGACCGCCGGGACGCGCCTCGGTCCAGCGCAACAGCCCGCCATCGGTGCGCGCGTAGGCGGTGAGTCTCCCGTCGCGACCGCGCAGGAGCCAGCGGCCGTCCACGGCACCGACGGCCCGGGGACCTTCGTACGGCACCCGGCCCGCGGCTCCTCGCGGTGTGCCGGCTCCTCCCGGTGTGCCGGCTCCTCGCGGTGTGCCGGCGCGTCCGCGCCGGGCACGCCCGGTCCTGGCCCCCATCCGGTGCCCCCTCTTCCCGTTCCTCCGACAGCCCCCGGCCGGCGCCGACCGCCTCCCCGGCCTCCCAGAAGGTCACTCGCCCGACGGTCTGCATTCATGTTTTCGTCACTCCGACCGCACAACTGTCCGGACGGGGTGTCTATAGTGCAACGTCATCCGGCAGATCACGGACCGGCCCTCCCCCACCCGAGTCCCCACGCCACCGCATTCGCCCTCCGGGGCACGACACATGAGGACTCGAACCAGGATGAGCCACGTATCGACGCCGTCCCCCGACGACACCGACGGCGCCGCCGGGACCGGCGGCGGGCGAGGCCGCAGGCGTGGGCGTACCGGCAAGCGCCGGACCGGCCGCTGGATCCTGCTCTCCCTGGCCGTGCTGGTCCTCGCCGGGGCCGGCACCGCCTACTGGCTCTACAGCGGGATCGACGGCAACATCAAGGGCGTCGACATCAACAGGTCGATCGGCGACGACCGGCCGGAGAAGCTGCCCACCTCGGGCCAGAACGTCCTGATCCTGGGCTCCGACTCACGGGCCGGGGCCAACGCGAAGCTGGACGACGCCAAGGTGTCCGGCGCCCGTTCGGACACCGCGCTGGTGATGCACATACCCGAGGGCCGCAAGCAGGCCGTCGCCGTCAGCATCCCGCGCGACACCCTGGTGACCCGCCCCGAGTGCACCAAGGCGGACGGCACCCAGGTCGCCTCCGCGAAGCGCGTGATGTTCAACTCCATCTACGCGCAGGTCGGTCCGGCCTGTGTGGTCAAGACGGTGGAGCAGATGTCCGGCGTCCGCATGGACCACTACGTCGAGGTCGACTTCGCCGGCTTCAAGGGCCTGGTCGACGCGATAGGCGGGGTGACCGTCACCGTCGACCAGGACATCCACGACTCCTCCAGCGGCCTGAACATCACCAAGGGCACCCACCGGCTGAACGGCACCCAGGCCCTCCAGTTCGTCCGCACCCGGCACGGCATCGGCGACGGCAGCGACCTCGGCCGCATAGGCCTCCAGCAGCAGTTCATGCTCGCGCTGCTCTCGGAGATCCAGAAGCAGGACCTGCTGGGCAGCCCGGTCAAGGCGTACAAGATCGCCGACAAGCTGACCGCCGCGCTCACCACCGACTCCGAACTGGCCTCCCTCACCAAGCTCGCCGAGTTCGGCCGCAGCCTGAACGGCGTCAGTCCGTCGACCATGGAGACGATCATGCTCCCGGTGGCGTACGACAAGATCGACCCGAACCGCGTGGTGGCCGCCGAACCGCAGGCGGCCACGCTCTGGAAGGCGATCCGCACCGACGCCACCATCCCGGAGTCGGCGAAGAAGTCCCCTGCCACCGGCGGTAACTGACGTAGCGCCAGTTGTCGTCAGACCTCGCGCCAGGCTTGCAGGGCCAGCCCCGGTTCGTCCTTGCGTCGGGTGAGGAGGAGTTGGGCGGTGGCCGGGGACAGGGTCGCCGCGGTGACGCGGCCGGACTCGTCCGTGGTGAGGGCGACCGTCGCGTCCGCGGGGAGCTGCGGGCCGGACTCGGCCCACCAGGCACCGGCCCGCTCGTCCTCGGTGGGGTAGGCGGCGAAGGCGACCCGGCCGCTCGCCGAACGCTGGGCGAGCAGGGTGCAGTCGTGGCCGTCCAGTTCGCAGCGGATCGCCGCGACCGGGCCGGGGCCGGCCGACGGCAGCAGCGCGGCGGGCTTGCCGCCGGGGCGCCAGGCGCACAGGTCGCCGGCGGCGTCCGTGTAGTAGAGGGTCGTGCTCCCGGGCGAGGTGGCGAGGGCGGCAAGGGTGCCCGGCCGGACCGGTGCCTCCAGGGCCTCCTGGAGCACGGGCGGACTGCCCGCCTCCTCCTGACGCCAGTACAGGATCCCGTCGGGCACGGCCGCGTAGACCTCGACACGCCCCGACGCACCGGTCACCGCCGCGAGTCCGTCCTCGACCAGCCGCCCCTTCAGGTCGCGCCAGGGTTCCCAGCCGCCCTTCTCCTTCTGGGCGACCATGCTCACACCGCGCCCCGGGTTGCGGACGAACACATGGGCGCGGCCCTCCGCGTCCACCGCGACGGCCGGGGTGCCGGTGACATCGCCCTGCTTCGCCGGGTGGCCGATCGGCTGCCAGTCCATCGCGGCGAGATGAGGGCGGTAGTGGGTCGAGTGCACGAGGCCCGACTCGCCCTTGACGGTCGGCCGCCAGGCCACCAGGTGGGCGTACCCGTCGTCGCCCCGGCCCACCGAGAAGCCGGGGTGCAACCGTTGGTCGCCGCCCATCCGCCGGGGGGCGCCCCAGGGGCCGCCGGGTCCGCGTTCCGCCCGGCACAGCACGGCGTCACCCGACGGCAGATACACACTGAGCCGGCCGTCACGGCCGCGATGAAGCCAGTCGCCGTTCACCGCTTCACTTTAAGCGGGGCCGTCCGGGGCAGTGGGGCGACCCCGGGCGTGCGAGGCTTGGGGCATGGATGAGGAAGCTCCGCTGCTGGTGATCGTCGACGGCGCGAACGTCGTCGGGTCGCGGCCGGACGGCTGGTGGCGGGACCGCAGGGGTGCCGCCGAGCGGTTGCGGGACCGGCTCGCCGAGCGAGGGTTGCCGGGCCGTCCGACCCCCGTGGAACTGGTGCTCGTCGTGGAGGGCGCGGCCCGTGGGGTGGCGTCGGTGCCCGGGGTACGGGTGGAGTCGGCGCCGGGCAGCGGAGACGACCGGATCGTGGAACTGGCCGCCGAGCAGCCCGGCCGCCCTCGCCTCGTCATCACCGCGGACCGTGAACTACGGCGCCGGGTGACGGAGTTGGGAGCGGAAGTGATCGGACCGAGCGCCCTGCTGCACTGAACCGGGGTGAGCACCCGCGGCCCGGACCCGGGCGGGCCGCCGGCACCCCGACACGGCACCTGGAGCCGCCGGCCGAGGCAGCCGCTCTTCGTCGCGGCCCCTGGAGCCGCCGGCCGAGGCGGCCGCTCTTCGTCGCGGCCCCTCACTCCCCCGGCGCTCTGACGTACAGCACCGCTCCGTCCACCTCGCCCGCCGGTTCGTAGTCGGCCGTGAGCAGGCGGCGCAGGCTCGGGATCCGGTCGGGGGCGTACGGCTTGCCCCGGGAGTCGTCGATCACCAGGGTGGGCGGGCGGGCGGCCAGTTCCGCGCGGAAGACCGGCCAGGTGCCGGCCACCGCGTACTTCTCGCCGACCTGCGGTCCGTCCCGGCCGCCGCTGAAGTTGGTGAGGAGGCCGGCGGTGAGGTAGCGGGTGGCGGGGGCACGGCCGGCGAGCCAGTACGTCTCCGGGTGTATGCCCCAGACCAGGACCCGGTCACCGGGCGCGCTGCGGCGGTCCAGGGCGAGCGCCAGCCGCTGGGCGTGGGCGAGTTCGGTGCGCGGGGCGCACAGTCCCCAGGTCAGGAACAGGGCGCAGGCGCAGCAGGACGTGAGGACGGCGGCCGTGACCCGTTCCCGCGGCAGTACCTGGAGCGCAGCGGTGGCCAACAGCGCCAGGGGCGGGGTGAGTTGCAGGAAGTAGTGGCCGAAGAAGTGGAGACCGAGGGTGACGGCGGCCCCCGACGCGGCCAGCCACAGCCACAGGTCGACGGCCCCGGTTCGGGCGACGCGCAGGGCCCGTACGACCGGCGGCAGCAGACCGGCACAGGCCGCGGCGAGGATCGCAGTGTTGGTCAACGCCCGCCCCAGCACATGGAGTTCGGAACCGGTGAAGGAGGCGTAGGCGCCGGATCCGGTGACCGTCCAGAAGACGAAGCCGGCCGGGTCGGTGGCCAGGGCCGCGCCCAGCACCGGCAGGACCGCGCCGGCCGCCAGTCGCAGCGTGGCCGCGCGCGCGTCGCCGTACCGGTGCAGGAGCCACACCACCGGCAGCAGGACCGCGCCGCCGGTCTGCTTGGTGAGGACGGCGCACGCGACGGCCACCCCTGCGGCGGCCCAGCGGCGACGGTCGGCGCACCACATCGCGGCCGCCGTGCAGGGCAGTATGAACACCTCGAAGGTGGCCGCCTGGGCGTCCTCGGGGTTGAGTCCCACGGAGACCAGCAGGTACAGCCCCCCGGCGGTACGTCCCGCGCGGTCGCCCCAGCGGCGCCGGGCGAGCGAGGCCAGCAGCACGGCGGTGGTCAGCTGCGCGAGTACGGCGAGGACCCGGACCGGGGCGAGCGAACCGGACCCGAAGACCGCGAACACCCCTTCGTACAGCCAGGGCAGCAGGGGGGGCTTGCGGTCCACGACCGTCTGGTACAGCTGCCCGCCCCGCGCCAGCATCCCCGCCTGTACGGCGAGGTAGCCCTCGTCGGGGTTCCACAGCGGCCGGACGAAGGACGGCACCCTGGTCACGCAGGCCAGCGCGGCGAGCGACGGCAGCAGCCGGGGCCAGTACCCCTTCCGTACGACTACGGACCGTGGCTGAGCGAGGGGCGCGGCGAGCATGGAGTGCACGCTATCCGTCCCGCGGTCCCGTCAGGACGGGACATACGGGGCCGGAGCGGTGAGGCTGATGATTACGGAGCGTCCACCGGGGTGCGCTGCTGCCCGGCGAGGCGGCTGTGCGTGCGGCCGTAGAAGAAGTAGACGACGAAGCCGATGACCATCCAGACGGCGAACCGCAGCCAGGTCTCCGCGGGCAGGTTGAGCATCAGCCACAGCGAGGCCAGCACGGACAGGATCGGCAGCACCGGCACCCACGGGGTACGGAAGGACCGCTCCAGGTCGGGGCGGGTGTTGCGCAGGATGATCACGCTGATCGCGACGACGATGAACGCGAAGAGGGTGCCGATGTTCACGAGTTCGGCGAGTTCGCTGAGACTGGTGAAGCCGGCCACGATCGCGATGATGACGCCGAGCAGGATGGTCGGCCGGTACGGGGTGCGGAACTTCGGGTGGGTGTGCGAGAAGAACCGGGGCAGCAGCCCGTCCCGGCTCATCGCGAAGAACACCCGGGACTGGCCGAGCAGCAGGATCATGCACACGGTGGTGAGGCCGACGGCGGCGCCGAAACTGATCAGACCGGCGAACCAGGGGTGCCCGGTCGCCTTGAACGCGTCCGCGAGCGGGGCGTCCACGGACAGTTGGGTGTACTTCTGCATGCCGGTGACCACGATGGCCACGGCCACGTACAGGGCGGTGCAGATGATCAGGGAGCCGATGATGCCGCGCGGCACGTCGCGCTGCGGGTTGCGGGTCTCCTCGGCGGCGGTGGCCACGACGTCGAAGCCGATGAAGGCGAAGAAGACGACGGACGCGGCGGTGAAGATGCCCATCACGCCGAAGTTGGACGGCGCCCAGCCGATCATCAGCTGGATCAGCGGCGCCTTGAGGTTGCCGCCGGCCGGCACGGCCACCTTCGGCGGGATGAAGGGGGTGTAGTTGCCGCTGTGGATGAAGAAGGCGCCCGCGATGATGACGACGAGGACGACGGCGACCTTGATGGCGACGACGACCGAGGTGACCCGGGCGGAGAGCTTCATGCCGATGACGAGGATCGCGGTGAGGGCGAGGACGAGGGCGGCGGCGAGGATGTCGAAGCCGAAGCCGTGGGCGCCGTCCCTGCCGCTGAGGTACGCCGGCAGGTGCCAGCCGGCGTTGTCCAGCAGGGAGTGGATGTACCCCGACCAGCCGACGGCGACCACCGCGGTGCCCAGCGCGAGTTCGAGGACCAGGTCCCAGCCGATGATCCAGGCGGGGAACTCGCCGAGCGAGGCGTAGGAGAAGGTGTACGCGGAGCCGGCCACCGGGACGGTGGAGGCGAACTCCGCGTAGCAGAGCGCGGCCAGGCCGCAGACGACGCCGGCCACCACGAAGGACAGGGCGACCGCGGGCCCCGCGTTGTTCCTGGCGGCGGTGCCGGTCAGGACGAAGATGCCGGTGCCGATGATGACACCCACGCCGAAGACCGTGAGGTCCAGGGCCGAGAGCGACTTCTTGAGCGCGTGCTCCGGTTCCTCGGTGTCCTTGATGGACTGCTCGACGTTCTTGGTCCTGAACAGGGTGCTGCTCACGTGCCTACCTCCCGAGAGAGCCGGAGGTGCGTATGCCCGGCAAAGGCAGGTTCACGCAGATGGGCCGGTCTCGCCACCGGAGAGGTGGGGAGACCGACCCAGGGGGTGGTGCGGGACGCGCTGGGGTGCGGGCCGGTGGGGGCTGGTCGCGCAGTTCCTCCCCCAGCCTCCGGCCGGGGGTACCCCCAGCGCCCCTAAAGGGGCGCTCCGGCTGGGGCGGCTTCGATCAGTCCCTCGCCGGTTCCACCGAACTGACATCCGTCGGCTGGCCGTCCAGCTTGGCCACCAGGCCCGTGACCTGGCGGGCGATGGCGGGGGCCGTCAGGCCGATCTCCGCCATGATCTCGGGGCGGGAGGCGTGGTCCAGGAAGCGGGGCGGGATGCCGAAGTCGCGGAGCGGGACGTCCACGCCCGCGTCGCGCAGGGCCTGGGCGATGCTGGAGCCGACGCCGCCGACACGGACGTTGTCCTCCACGGTGACGACCACCCGGTGCCGCTCGGCCAGCGGGGCCATCGCCTCGTCCACCGGCTTCACCCAGCGGGGGTCCACCACCGTGGTGGAGATGCCCTGCTTGTCGAGGAGGCCGGCGATCTCCAGGCACATCGGCGCGAGGGCGCCCACGGAGACCAGGAGGACGTCCGGGGTGTCGGTGCCCGGCTCGCGCAGCACGTCCATGCCGCCCACGGTGCCCACGGCGGGTACGGCGGGGCCGACGGCGCCCTTGGAGAAGCGGACGACGGTCGGGGCGTCGTCGACCTCGACGGCCTCGCGCAGCTGGGCGCGGACCTGGTCGGCGTCGCGCGGGGCGGCGAGCCTGAGGCCGGGGACGACCTGGAGGATCGACATGTCCCACATGCCGTTGTGGGAGGCGCCGTCGGTCCCGGTGACGCCGGCCCGGTCCAGGACGAAGGTCACCCCGCAGCGGTGCAGGGCCACGTCCATCAGGACCTGGTCGAAGGCGCGGTTGAGGAAGGTGGCGTACACGGCGAAGACCGGGTGCAGGCCCGCGGTGGCGAGGCCGGCGGCGGAGACGGCGCCGTGCTGTTCCGCGATGCCGACGTCGTAGATCCGCTCCGGGAAGGTGTCCGCGAACTTCTTCAGGCCGACCGGCTGGAGCATGGCCGCCGTGATGGCGACGATGTCCGCGCGTTCCTTGCCGAGCTCGACCATCTCGTCGCCGAAGACGGAGGTCCAGTCGGCGCCGGAGGCCTTGACCGGCAGACCGGTGTCGGGGTGGATGGGGCCGATGCCGTGGAAGCGGTCGGCCTCGTCCTGGAGGGCGGGCTGGTAGCCGCGCCCCTTCTCGGTGAGGCAGTGCACGATCACCGGGCCGCCGAACCGCTTGGCGCGGGCCAGGGCCGACTCCAGGGCCTCGATGTCGTGGCCGTCGATGGGGCCGACGTACTTCAGGCCGAGGTCCTCGAACATGCCCTGCGGGGCGATGAAGTCCTTGAGCCCCTTCTTGGCACCGTGCAGGGTGTCGTAGAGCGGCCTGCCGACGACCGGGGTGCGCTCCAGGAGGTCCTTGCCGCGGGCCAGGAAGCGCTCGTAGCCGTCGGTGGTGCGCAGGGTGGCCAGGTGGTTGGCGAGGCCGCCGATGGTCGGGGCGTACGAGCGCTCGTTGTCGTTGACGACGATGACCAGCGGGCGGTCCTTGGCGTCGGCGATGTTGTTCAGCGCCTCCCAGGCCATACCGCCGGTGAGGGCGCCGTCACCGATCACGGCGACCACGTGGCTGTCGCGTTCGAGCAGCTGGTTGCCCTTGGCGATGCCGTCGGCCCAGCCGAGCACCGTGGAGGCGTGGCTGTTCTCGATGACGTCGTGCTCGGACTCGGCCTGCGAGGGGTAGCCGGACAGGCCGCCCTTCTGCTTGAGCCTGGAGAAGTCCTGGCGGCCGGTGAGCAGCTTGTGCACGTAGGACTGGTGGCCGGTGTCCCAGAGCACCTTGTCCTTCGGCGACTCGAAGACGCGGTGCAGGGCGATGGTGAGCTCGACCACGCCCAGGTTGGGACCGAGGTGTCCGCCGGTCTTGGAGACCGCGTCCACGAGGAAGCTCCGGATCTCCTCCGCCAGCTGGACCAGCTCCTCGGTGCTGAGCCGGTCCAGATCGCGCGGTCCCCTGATACGGGTCAGCAGCGGCACCCGTGCCTCCTTGCAGTAGAGCTGATCGAGCTGTTGCCGGGCTCGTCGAGTCTAATGTTCCGCCCGGGCGGCCGACGCGCGGGCTGTACGTCATACGTCACGCGAACGGCAGTACCCATCGAAGGGGTTCCTGAGACACAGCTGTGGCCCGGCACCTGAACGGTGCCGGGCCACTTGTCCTACCTAGGGGGCGCTGGGGGTACCCCCGGCCGGAGGCTGGGGGAGGAACTGCGCGACCAGCCACTACGGACCGGCACCCGCGTCACCACCGCACCCCCGCGGCGCTCACGCGCTATCCGCGTCCGGCCGCCTTCTGGCTCTTGCGGGAGACGGAGTCGATGACGACCGCGCCCAGCAGGACCCCACCGGTGATCATGTACTGGATCGACGTGTTCATGTTCAGCAGGTCGAGGCCGGTCTGGATGGACTGGATGACCAGCATGCCCAGGAGGGCCGACCACACCGAACCACGGCCGCCGAACAGCGACGTACCACCGATGACCGCCGCCGCGATGGCGAGCATCAGCGTGTTGCCGCCACCGGCGTTGAGCGTCGCGCTCGCCGTCTGACCGGCGAAGAACATGCCGCCGATCGCCGCGAAGCCACCGGAGATCGCGAAGACCGTGATGCGGACCAGCGGCACGCTGATACCCGCACGACGGGCCGCCTCGATGCCGCCGCCGACCGCGAAGACCTTGCGGCCGAACGTCGTACGACGCAGCACGAAGTCCACGATCACCAGGGAGGCGAGGAAGATCACCAGCGCGTTGGAGACACCGGCCGCGCTGTTCAGGACGGCCGCGGCCACGAAGGACGCGATCGCGAGCAGGGCGACGCGGACGACGATCTCGCTGGTGGGCCGGAACGGCACACCGGCGGCCCGGCGCCGGCGCTGCTCGTTGAACTGGCCCAGGGCCGACAGGACGACACCGAGGCCGGCCAGCAGGTAGGCGCCGATGATGGCCTGGTCCATGAAGAAGGAGGACTGGCCGAGGATGTGCACCGGACCGGAGTCGGCCGGGATGTTGATCGTGCCGCTGTCGCCGAGCAGCCACAGCATCAGGCCGTTCCAGCCGAGGAAGCCGGCCAGGGTGACCACGAACGCCGGCACGCCGATCCTGGCGAAGAACCAGCCGTGCAGCGCGCCGATGCCGACACCGGTGATGATCGTGAGGATCAGGGCGAGCCACTGGTTCATCCCGTGGTTGACCACGAAGACGGCGAACACGGTGGAGGCCAGGCCGCTGACCGAACCGACGGACAGGTCGATCTCGCCGAGCAGCAGCACGAACACCAGGCCGATGGCGAGCATGCCGGTGGCCGAGAGGAAGTAGCTGATGTTGGAGAGGTTGTCCGCGCTGAGGAACAGGCTGTTCTTCAGCTGGAAGATCGTCCAGATGATGATCAGGCCGATGACCACCGGCAGCGAGCCCAGCTCGCCGCCCTTCACCTTGCGCTTGAACTCGGTGAGGTAGCCCTTGAGGCCCTCTTCACGGACCAGCAGCCGCGGGTCGACGACCGCGACACCCGCGGCCGTGGGGTCCTCGGCGGGTGCGGCGACCGTGGCGGTGGCCGCGGCGGCGTCGGCGGCCGCGCTCTTCTCGACCTTGGGCGACTCGTCGCCCTGCACGGTCTTGTTGGATGTCTCGCTCACTTTGCCGCCTCCGTGGTGCGACGCTCCGCACGACGGGTCACGGCGTTGTCCGTGGCACCCGTGATCGCGGCGATGATCTCTTCGTGGCTGGTGCTCTTCACGGGGAAGGAGCCGTTGTTCTTGCCCAGGCGCAGCACGGCGACGGTGTCGGCGACCGCCTTGACGTCGGCCATGTTGTGGCTGATGAGGATGACGCCGAGGTCGCGCTCGCGCAGCCGCTCGACGAGGTCGAGGACCTGCGCGGTCTGCTCGACACCGAGGGCCGCGGTGGGCTCGTCGAGGATGACGACCTTGGGGTCGCCGATCAGGGCGCGGGCGATGGCCACGACCTGGCGCTGACCGCCGGAGAGGCTGGCGATCGGGATCCGCACGCTCGGGATCCGGATGGAGAGCGTGGACAGCAGCTCGCGGGCCTGCTTCTCCATCGTCACCTCGTCGATGACGCCGCGGTGCAGCAGCTCACGGCCGAGGAAGAGGTTGCCGACCACGTCGAGGTTGTCGCAGAGCGCGAGGTCCTGGTAGACCGTCGCGACGCCGAGCCCCTGGGCGTCGTGCGGCTTGTTGATGCTGACCGGGTTGCCCTCCCACTCGATGACGCCCTCATCGATGGGATGCACACCCGCGATCGTCTTGACCAGGGTCGACTTTCCTGCGCCGTTGTCGCCCACCAGGGCGACCACTTCTCCGGCGTGGACCTCCAGTTCGACGTCGGTGAGTGCCTGCACCGCACCGAACCTCTTGGAGACTCCGCGCAACGCCAGCACGGGCGTAGCGGACACGTGAACCATCTCCTTCGCCGCCTGACCGGCGGGGATGCCGCGCTTGCTGATCAGGCGCGGAGGGACGTGCGGCAGCCCGGGAGTTCCCCGGGCGGACGCACGTGGTTTACAAGATGAACATGCGCGAATCCGCGGCACTTGGCAACGGGTCCGTCCGACGCCCGCTCCGGCAGCGGGGTATGAAGGCCGGAGCGGGCGTCGGAGGAGTTTCGCGAGACCGCCGGACGGGGCGCCCCGCTCGCGCGGGGGCATCGCTCGTCGGGCGGCCGGGGCCCGGGTGTCGTACTGCGATCACCCGGGCGCTGGCGGCCGGAGCCCGGGGGCTCCGGGGCGCGGCTACTGAAGGCCGGCGGCCTTGCAGGCCTTGGCGAACTCGGCGGTGCAGATGTCCGAGACGGTGTACAGACCGTCCTTGATCACCGTGTCCTTGATGTTGGCCTTGGTGACCGACACCGGGGTCAGCAGCTGGGAGGGCACCTTGTTGCCGGAGCCGCTGGTCTGCGTGGTGGTGGCGAGCGAGGAGATGCTCTTGCCCTGGAGCAGGTCCACCGCGATCGTGGCGGCGGCGTCGGCCTCCGGCTTGAACGCCTTGTAGACGGTGGAGGACTGGGTGCCGGCGACGATGCGCTGGATACCCGCGAGCTCCGCGTCCTGACCGGTCAGCGGGATGCCGCTGATGCCGGCGCCCTTGAGAGTGGTGGCGATACCACCGGCCATGCCGTCGTTGGCGGAGTAGACGCCCGCGATGTTCTTGGCGCCCAGCTGGGTGATGGCCGCCTTCACCTTCTGCGCGGCGACGGTGTCCTTCCACAGGCCGGACTGCTCGTAGGCGATGTCGACCTTGCCGTCCAGGGCCTGGTGGGCGCCCTTCTTGAACTGGCCGGCGTTCGGGTCGGCGTCGTCACCGTTGATCATGACGATCTTCGACTTGGTGGTCGCCTTGGAGCCGAGGGCGTCCAGCAGGGCCTGGCCCTGGAGCTGGCCGACCTTGACGTTGTCGAAGGAGACGTAGGCGGAGACGTTGCCCTGCGCGAGGCGGTCGTACGCGACGACCTTGATGCCCTTGGCCACGGCGGCGTCGATGGAGGACTTGATGGCCGCGGAGTCCTGGGCGGAGATCACGATGACCTTCACACCCTTGGTGACCATGCTGCTGACCTGCTGGGCCTGCTTGGCCGCGTCACCCGCAGCGTTCGCGTACTCGACCTTGCAGTCGGCACACAGCGAGCTGACCTGCGCCTCGAAGTACGGCTTGTCGAACTTCTCGTAGCGCGCGGTCACGCTGTCGGGGAGCAGCAGGCCGATGGTCTTGCTCCCACCGGAGGAGCTGCTGCTCGACGAGTCGCTCTTCTTGTCATCGCCGGCCTTGCCACAGGCGGCGAGCGACAGCGCCATGGAAACCGCGGCGGTGCCGATGACGACTCTACGCATCGTTGCGTTCATTTGAGGGGTGCCTCCCTGACAGGGCCGCAACGCTGCGGCCGAGGTGGCTCGAAGTCAACTCGGCCGCAAGTTCGACGTCAAGAAGTAAATACTTAACGAGATGGCAACGGCGCCATTCGTTCTCTAAGTGAAGGCAGGTGCAACAGCGGGTGACGACCCATCCAAAAGGGTCGAATCGCCCATCTCGCTGAGCGCGAGAGCGAGCGCCCCGAGCACCTCGGCGCGGCCGCCGAGGGCCCCTGGGAGCACCGAGAGCTGGCGGGCCGCGCTGGGGATCGCGTAGCGGCCCACGGACTCCCTGATGGGCCCGAGAACCAGCTCTCCGGCCTCGGCGAGGTCGCCGCCGAGGACCACCCGGCTCGGGTTCAGCAGGTTGCAGAGGTTGGCCACGCCGCTGCCGATGTGGCGGCCCACGTCGCCGATCACCCGACGACAGCCCGGGTCGCCGTCCCTGGCCAGCCGCACGACGCCCTCCATGGTCAGCGCGGTGCCGTGACTGGGCTGGAGCAGCGGCAGCACGTAGCGGGCCGACGCGAAGGTCTCCAGGCAGCCGCGGTTGCCGCAGCGGCAGACCGGACCGGCTTCATCGAGCGTAATATGTCCGATTTCTCCGGCGGTACCACCGGGCCCCCGGTAGATCTTCCCGTTGATCACCAGACCGGCGCCGACACCGCTGGCGACCTTGATGTAAGCAAGGTCACGGACGCCCTTGCCGCTGCCCCAGACCAGTTCGCCGAGGGCACCGAGGTTGGCGTCGTTGTCCACGTGCACGGGGACGCCGAGGCGCAGTCTGAGCTCCTCGGCGGGTCTCGCGCCGATCCAGCCGGGCAGGATGGCACTGGAGCCGAGGGTGCCGGACTCGACGTCGATCGGGCCGGGCACGCCGACCCCCACTCCGGCGATCTTCGAGCGGTCCACGCCGGTCGCCGAGACCAGGCGGTTGACCAGCTCTTCGGCGCGGTCGAAGCCCTGGCTGGACGACGCGTCCACGTCGAGCGGCTCGGACTCCTCGGCCAGCACCTGGTGGGCGAGGTTGCCGATCGCGACGCGCAGGTGGGTGTGGCCGAAGTCGATCCCTATGACGATGCCCGCATCACCGCTGAGACTCACGCTGCGGGCCCGGCGGCCGCCCGCCGACGTGGGCGTGACCTCGACCGTTCCGCCGTCCTTGAGCTCGCGCACGATGTTGGAGACCGTCGCCGCCGACAGGCCGGTCGTGCGCGCGATCTCCGCCTGCGTGAGCGATCCGGCCAGTCGTACGGCCCGTACGACCCGTTCCAGGTTGGCTCGGTGCAGCGACGACTGCGACCCCGGAGTCTCCATCGACCCATCCACTCCTGCCATCGGAGGCGGCCACGGCGCCGCCAAGGTGACCCAGGTCACATCTACGGAACCGGGCCACTTACAAGTTATGAACTCCAAGCTCTTCTGAACGGGTTACCGCCGTCAAGTCCTTGAGAGAAATCGTTTGCGGTTCGGGGGTTGCCTGGGGGACATGCGACGGACATGTCTAGGCCATTGGGCAGCAGGTCGGAGAGGGGGTCGCGGGGTGCGCCCGGTGGGGCCGTGCGGGTGCGTCGTGGCTGGTCGCGCAGTTCCCCGCGCCCCTTTCGGGTCGCGAACCCTCGGCCTATTTCAAAGCTCCCGCCGTCAGTCCCGCCACCACCTGGCGCTGGAAGACGATGTAGGCCGCGAGCACCGGGAGCATCGCCATCACCAGGCCCGCGAAGAGGCCGGACCAGTCGCCCTTGTAGCCCTGGCTGACCGCCAGCTGGACCAGGCCCTGGGTGAGGACGTGTTTGTCCGGGTCCGTGTTGAGGACCGTCGGGAGCATGTACTGGTTCCACTGACCGAGGAAGTTGAAGATCCCGACACTGATCAGGCCGGGCTTCGCCATCGGCAGCATGATCTGGAAGAAGGTGCGGGTGTGCGAGGCGCCGTCGACGAAGGCGGCCTCGGCCACCGAGGTGGGCAGGGTGCGGAAGAAGGCCGTGAGGAAGAACACCGTGAACGGCAGCGAGTACGCGATGTAGACCAGGATCAGCCCGTGGATCGTGTTCAGCAGGCCCAGGTTGTTCACGACGTAGAACAGCGGGACCAGCGCCAGCATGATCGGGAAGCTCATGCCGCCGATGAACAGGTAGTAGATGAAGCGGTTGCCCGGGAAGTCGAAGCGGGCGAGGACATAGGCGGCCATCGAGCCGAGGACCAGAGTCCCGATGAGCGAGCCGCCCACCACCAGGACGGTGTTCAGGAAGTAGTCGCTCATGTTGGCCTGGGTCCACGCCCGCGACCAGTTGTCGAAGTGCAGCCTGTCGGGCAGCGCCCACGGCGAGCTGAAAATCGACCTGTCGTCCTTGAACGACGTCATCACCGCCCACAGCAGCGGCGTGACCACCATGACCGCCCAGATGACCAGGATGCCGTGCGAGAAGACGTTGAGGACGCCGCCCTCGCGCCTCGTACCGGACGGCGCCGGTTCGGGGATGTCGGCCTTCGTGACGGTGACATCGGTCTCGGTCGTCGTCATCGCTTTCAGTACTCCAGCCGCTCGCGACGGCCCAGCCGCATCACGATCGCCGCGAAGGCGAGGGTGACGACCAGCAGGGCGACGCCGATGGTGGTGGCGTAGGCGGCCTGACCGTCCCGGAACGCCTTCTGGTACACGTACAGGACCAACACGGTCGTCGAGTAGTCGGGGCCGCCCGGTCCGGTCGTCATGATCTGCACGACCGCGAACGACTCGGCGCCGAGCGCGAGGATGCCCATGTACACCCAGCCCGACTGCACGGTGTCCCACAGCAGCGGCAGGGTGAGGCGGAAGAACGTGGTGGCGCGGCCGGCGCCGTCGAGCAGGGCGGCCTCGTAGAGATCGGTGGGGATGGACGCCATGCCCGCCGAGAAGAGGACCACGAAGAACCCGACCGTCGACCAGACCAGTACGGCCATCACGCACCACAGGGCGAGGCTCGGGTCGCCGAGCCACAGAGGCTGGACGTCGTCCAGACCGATTCCGCGCAGGAGTGAATTGATCGCGCCGCTGTCCGGGTTGTACGCGAAGGCGAACAGCAGCGAGACGATCGCGATGGAGAGCACCTGCGGGAAGAAATAGACGATCTTGTAGAAGGAGGAGCCGCGGACCCCGGAGACGACCGGGCCGCCGCGCCTTTTCCGGCCGCCGACATTGATCATGAAGGCGAAGAACAGCGCGAGGCCGATCGTCACCAGCGGCAGCACGACCGCGAACATCAAGCTGTGCTGCAAGGACTTCCAGAAGATCTCGTCGTGGAGCATCCTCCGGTAATTGTCCAGGCCGACCATCTTGAACTCGGGGCTGAGGCCGGTCCAGTCCGTGAACGAGTAGTAGATGGACTGGACGAAAGGCCACACCACGAAGAGCGCGTACAGTCCGAGGGGCAACGCCAGAAACCCCACGATGAACCGGTACTTGCCGTGCTGCATCGCCACTCCGGTGCCGTCGGGATCCGCGATTACTGGTGCTTGTAGTGCTTGATCGAGGTGTCCTTGGCGGCCTCGTCGGCAAAGCCCTGGATCTTCTTGACGGCCTCGGCCGGGGTGAGCCGGCCGGCCATCATCTCGCCGAGGCCGGCGACCCCGATCTTCTCCTTCTGGAGCTGCACGTACCAGTCCTGGAGCCGCGGGTTCACCACGTTCGACCCGGCCAGCTTCAGCGCGGCGACACCGGAGGTGAGACCCGGGGTGAGACTGATGCCGTCGGTGCCGCCGTTGTACGCGGTGAGCGACTTCACCTTGGTCGTGAAGTTCTTGGACGAGGCCTCGCTGAGCATGATGCGCAGCTGCTCCATGCCGCCCTCGGCGTTCTTCGCCTTGGCTGGGACGATGAACGGCTCGCCGCCGGAGGCCCAGATGGTGCCGAACGGCATCTTGTCGTTCTTGTCGATGCCGGTGGGCGCCGAGACGGCGAGATCGAAGTCGGAGGGGATGACGTTCGCCGACTCGTTCTCCACCCAGGAGCCGTTCGGGATGAACAGCGCCTTGCCCTGCGCCCAGGCGGTCTGTGACTGGATGTGGTCGAGTCCCGGGGTGCCCTTGAGGATGTAGCCCTTCTGGTAGAGCTCGTAGTAGGCCTCGAAACACGCCTTGACGGCCGGGTGTTTCCAGGCGTTCGGCTCCAGGTTGTCGATCGCGTTCAGGACCTCCACGCCGCCGACCTTGCCGATCATCGGGTACAGCGAGAAGGGGAGGTAGTACGGGTACTTGCCCGCGTAGGTCCAGCCGGCCATGCCCTTCTTCTTGGCCTTCTCGCAGACGGCGAGCATCTGGTCCCAGGTCTGCGGGTACTCCGCGTCGAGGGAGTGCAGGGCCTTCTGGGAGTACCAGACGCCGTAGACCGTGTAGGCGTAGTACATGATCCAGACCGGGTCGCCGTCGAACTGGCCCATCTCGACGATGCCGGGGCGCAGCGTGTCACGGACCTTCTTGTTCGGGTCGTCGTACGACGGCGCGTCGAGCAGCGGGGTGAGGTCGGCCAGCTGGTTCTTGCCGACCAGCACGCCCATGTCCATCTGCTCGGCGCCGGAGTTGTCGATGAGGTCCGGCGGGGTCCCCTGGTTGAAACGGGGCTGGAGGGTGGACTGGATCTTCTGGGTGGCGGAGAACTTGACGTGGGCCTTCGGGAAGTCGTTCTGGTAGATCTTCACCGCGTCCTGGGCGTATTCCTTGCCGAAACCGCCGTCGAAGAGGACGAATTCCAGCTGCGCGCTCTCGTTGACGCCCAGCGGGTTCTTCGCCGTCTTCTTGCCCGCCTTGTCCTTGGACTGGCCGCCACCGCCGCTGCTCGCGCAGGCGGAGAGGAATCCGACGGTGGGGACGGACAGCAGGCCGAGTGCGGCGGACCGCTTGATCAGATCGCGGCGGCCGACACCTTCGGCACCGTTCTTCGGTGTGGCACCGGAACCGTGGTGTGCTGCGGAAGTGGATCCCATGCTCAAGTCCTCGCCTTCTCCAGGACTCAGGCGGTGAACCGGATCCTCCCCGGCACCGCGGTCGGGTCGTGCTGGGTCGTGCAGGAAGTCGTGCGGGAAACGCCGACAGGTATAGTCCACTTTCCGTCAGCGGGGCAAGATCGAGTGCAGGGTTGGCCGCGGGTCTTTTCCTAGTTGAGACCTGTCGGAAATATGAGCGACCCGGGTACGCCTTGCCGGAAAAAGAACCGACATAGCCCCCTGAATGCCGCAGCCAACACCCTTGACATCACGGGCCACTTGGCCACCTACTGGTTCCTGCGCCACCCAGCTGACAACGTTGTCTCACGTGGCAGGGAGGGTATCCGTTTTGATGCAGCGGACAACGCAGCGAAGAACAGGACACAGATCCGGTACGGCGGTCGTGATCACGGCCGCCGTCGTCATGGCACTGGGTTCCCAGGGGGCCGCGGTCGCCCTGCCCGCCAAGGCACCGGTCGCCGCCACCCGGTTCGCGTCCTCGTTCGAGCCTGGCGATCCGGCACCCGACTGGACGGACACCGTCGACACCGACCCGGCCGGCGCCCCGCGCGCCTCGGGTGTCGACGGCGGCTACAGCACCGGCATCCCCGGCAACGTCACCGACCATGTGACCGACGTGCGGGCCGACGGCGAGAACACCGGCGCGGGCGAGGTGAAGGAGAACCTGGTCGACGGCGAGCCGGGCACCAAGTGGCTCACCTTCGCGCCGACCGGCTGGGTGGAGTTCGACTTCGACAAGCCCGTCAAGCTCGTGACGTACGCCCTCACCTCGGCGAACGACTACGACGAACGCGACCCCAAGGACTGGACCCTTGAGGGCTCGACCGACGGCAAGGACTGGAAGACCCTCGACACCCGGACCGACGAGTCCTTCTCCGAGCGGTTCCAGACCAGGTCGTACGACCTCTCCGCACCGGCCGAGTACCGGCACTTCCGACTCGACGTCACGAGGAACAACGGCGCGCCCGACATCCTCCAGATCGCCGACGTCCAGTTCTCCACGGGCGGCAGCGGCGGCCCGGTGCCCGAGGACATGCTCTCGCTGGTCGACCACGGCCCGAGCGGCTCCCCCACCGCCAAGGCACGGGCCGGCTTCACCGGCACCCACGCCCTGCGCTACGCCGGCCGGCACACCGCGACCGGCCGCGCGTACTCGTACAACAAGGTCTTCGACGTGAACGTGAAGGTCGCCCGCGACACCCGGCTGTCGTACCGGATCTTCCCGTCGATGGCCGACGGCGACCGCGACTACGACGCGACCAACGTCTCCGTGGACCTGGCCTTCACCGACGGCACCTACCTCAGCGGCCTCGGGGCGACGGACGAGCACGGGTTCGCGCTCACCCCGCGCGGGCAGGGCGCGTCCAAGGCGCTGTACGTCAACCAGTGGAACGCCGTCTCGTCGGCGATCGGTTCGGTGGCGGCGGGCCGGACGGTCGACCGGATCCTGGTGGGGTACGACTCCCCCGCGGGGCCGGCCAAGTTCCGCGGCTGGATCGACGACGTGTCCCTGGCGCCGGTGGCCCCCGAGAAGCCGAAGGCGCACCTGTCCGACTACGCGCTGACCACCCGCGGCACCAACTCCAGCGGCAGCTTCTCCCGCGGCAACGACTTCCCGGCGACGGCGCTGCCGCACGGCTTCAACTTCTGGACGCCGGTGACCAACGCCTCCTCGCTGAGCTGGCTGTACGAATACTCCCGGGCGAACGACGACGCGAACCTGCCGACGATCCAGGCGTTCAGCGCCAGCCACGAGCCGAGCCCCTGGATGGGCGACCGGCAGACCTTCCAGGTGATGCCCTCGGCCGCGGCCGGCGCCCCGGACACCGGCCGCGAGGCGCGCGCACTGGCCTTCCGGCACGACGACGAGACCGCCCGGCCGTACTACTACGGGGTGCGGTTCGAGAACGGCCTGAAGGCCGAGATGGCACCGACCGACCACGCGGCCGCCCTGCGCTTCACCTACCCGGGCGACGACGCGAGCGTGGTCTTCGACAACGTGACCGAGCAGGCGGGCCTGACCCTCGACAAGGAGCACGGCACCGTCACCGGCTACTCGGACGTCAAGTCGGGTCTTTCGACGGGCGCGACACGGCTGTTCGTGTACGGCGTCTTCGACAGGCCGGTGACGGGCGGCGACTCCAGCGGCGTGAAGGGCTACCTGCGCTTCGACGCGGGCGCCGACCGCACCGTGACGCTCCGCCTGGCCACCTCGCTCATCAGCGTCGACCAGGCGAAGGACAACCTGCGCCAGGAGATCCCGGACGGCACCTCCTTCGACACGGTGAAGGCCCGCGCCCAGCGGGTCTGGGACCGGCTGCTCGGCAAGGTCGAGGTGGAGGGCGCCACGGCCGACCAGCTGACCACCCTCTACTCCAGCATGTACCGGCTGTACCTGTACCCCAACTCCGGCTTCGAGAAGGTCGGTTCGACGTACCAGTACGCATCGCCGTTCTCCCCGATGACGAGCCAGGACACCCCGACGCACACCGGCGCGAAGGTCGTGGACGGCAAGGTGTACGTCAACAACGGCTTCTGGGACACGTACCGGACGACATGGCCGGCGTACTCGCTGCTGACGCCCGGTCAGGCGGGAGAGATGGTCGACGGTTTCGTCCAGCAGTACAAGGACGGCGGCTGGACCTCCCGCTGGTCCTCGCCCGGGTACGCCGACCTGATGACCGGCACCTCCTCGGACGTGGCGTTCGCGGACGCCTACGTCAAGGGCGTGCGCTTCGACGCGAAGGCGGCGTACGAGGCGGCGGTGAAGAACGCGACGGTCGTGCCGCCCTCCCCCGGCGTGGGCCGCAAGGGCATGTCGACCTCCCCCTTCCTCGGCTACACCAGCGACGACACCCGCGAGGGCCTCTCCTGGGCGATGGAGGGGTACGTCAACGACTACGGCATCGCCGAGATGGGCAAGGCCCTGTTCGCGAAGACCGGCGAGAAGCGGTACGCGGAGGAGTCGGACTACTTCCTCAACCGGGCCCGGGACTACGTGAACCTCTTCGACGCCAAGGCCGGTTTCTTCCAGGGCAAGGACGCCCAGGGCAGATGGCGGGTGGACGCGTCGTCGTACGACCCGCGCGTGTGGGGCTACGACTACACCGAGACCAACGGCTGGGGTTACGCCTTCACCGCCCCGCAGGACAGCCGGGGCCTCGCCAACCTGTACGGCGGCCGGGCCGGTCTCGCCGACAAGCTCGACGAGTTCTTCGCGACGCCGGAGACGGCCTCCCCCGACTTCGTCGGCTCCTACGGCGGGGTCATCCACGAGATGACCGAGGCCCGGGACGTCCGGATGGGCATGTACGGCCACTCCAACCAGGTCGCCCACCACGTCATCTACATGTACGACGCGGCCGGTGAGCCCTGGAAGGCGCAGGCCTACGTCCGGGAGGCGCTCTCCCGGCTCTACCTGGGCAGCGAGATCGGCCAGGGCTACCACGGCGACGAGGACAACGGCGAGCAGTCGGCCTGGTACCTCTTCTCCGCCCTCGGCTTCTACCCGCTGGTCATGGGCAGCGGCGACTACACCATCGGCTCCCCGCTGTTCAGGAAGGCGACGGTGCACCTGGAGAACGGCCGCGACCTGGTGATCCGCGCGCCGCGCAACAGCGCCACGAACGTCTACGTGCAGGGCGTCCGCGTCAACGGCCGCCCGTGGACATCGACCTCGCTGCCGCACGCGCTCGTCGCCAGGGGCGGGGTCGTCGACTTCGCGATGGGCCCGAAGCCGTCGGCCTGGGGCACGGGCCGGAACGCCGGACCGGTCTCGATCACCCAGGACGACAGGGTCCCGGCACCGCGCTCGGACGTCCTGGAACCCCGGGGCGCCCTGTTCGACAACACGTCGGCGACCCAGGAGACGGTGAGGTCGGTGGACCTGCCGGTGCCGGGGCCGGTCAAGGGCGTCCAGTACACGCTCACCTCGCCGTCGGACCACACGAGGGCGCCGACGGGCTGGACCCTCCAGGGGTCGGCGGACGGGACCAGCTGGCGCACCCTGGACCGGCGTTCGGGTCAGTCCTTCGACTGGGACCTGCAGACGAGGGCGTTCACCGTCCAGAAGCCCGGGGCCTATGCGCACTACCGGCTCGTCCTGGACGGCGAAGCGACCCTGGCGGAGGTGGAGTTGCTCGCCTGAGGCGGTGCCCGCCCGCTTCGGGCGGACCCGGCGCCCGGTGGGAACCGGGCACCGGCGTCCGCCCGGAGCGGGTCGCGCACGTCGACCGGCCGCCCGGAGCGGGTCGCGCACGTCGACCGGCCGCCCAGAGCGGGTCGCGCACGTCGACCGGCCTGACAGGGCGGGCCGGTCGCACTGTCCCCGCCGGTCAGGAGACGGACGTGGGGCGGGAGCGGTCCGGCCCGTCGGCGGGTTCCGGTCCGCCGCGATGGGAGCGCTCCCACCCCACTTCCCGTGAAGCTAGCGCGGACCGGGGCGGGTGTAAACGGTGTGGACGGGGTGCACCGTTTCGGGGACGTGGGAAACAGCCCGGCGTCCCAGCGGCATCCCAGCGACATCCCGGCGGCTCCGCGACGCCGCAGGTCGGAAGGCCGTCGTCATCCCACCCTCCCAAGTGGCCGAAACCGCTTGGCGGGGCGCGGGAGACACCGACAGCCTCTTGCCGCCAGCCCACCGGGCCGCCGGGCCGCTTGGCACCGGGCCACCAGGCCGCTTGGCACCGGGCCACCGGGCCGCCGGGCCAACCGGCCACCAGGCCCACCGGCCCACCGGCCCACCAGGCCACCGAGTCGCCTGGCCGCCGGGCCACCACACCGCGGCGAGGGACGGCACCTCGCCCGAACACACGGGAGAATTCATGAACAAGCGCGGGATCACCGCCGTCGCCGCCGGTCTCGCGGCCGTCGCCCTGGGGTTCACCCCGGGCACGGCCGCCGCCGCCGACAACCAGCCGCTCAGCGCCAGCACCACGGGCGCGTCCGTCTCGCTGACCGTCGACTGGACCGGTTCCGAGTCGTTCACCCTGCGCAACGTGAAACTGAGCGACACCTCCTGTGACGCCCACCCGGTGTACTTCTACGTCACCGCGCCGGGCTTCCAGTTCCCGAACCACTGGAACTCCAGCGGCTGCGGCACCACCAGCACCTGGAGCAGCCTGTCCGGCAGCCTGGTGGGCGGTATCCACAGCCTCGGGGTGACGGTCTGCCGCGACACGACCTTCGACAACTGCAGCTCGTCCGGCCTGTCGATCAACCCCTACGACTGAGACCCGGGCGGCAGGAGGGCGCCCACGGATTCCGTGGGCGCCCTCCTCATCCCCAGGGACCGTCCGGCAGATCATGCCTCAGACGCGGGGTCTGGCGCGCCCTCCCCCACTGCCCTAAAGGCGTGGGGGGACCCCCAGCGGCGTCGTCGGCGGTCGCCGACGTCCCCCAGCCTCCGGCCGGGATGTGCCCCCACCGCGTCGCCCGCCGCGGCAGCGGCTGATCGGCCACGGCTCCTCCGCCTTGCCATCGGACGCACCAGACCCCGCTCACCTCGGCCGATGCGTCGCCCCTGCTTTCCCGCGGCTTGATCCGCCGGACAGCCCCCAGGCCGGCGCGGTCCGGGCCCGCAGCGGCGCGTCGGCGGGCGGGAGCCGGGCGCTGGGGAGTTCGACGGTGAACTCCGTGTGGCCCGGCGTGCTCCGCACGTCGATGCGGCCGCCGTGGGCCGTCGTGATCGCGGCGACGATCGCCAGGCCCAGCCCCGAGCCGCCCTCCAGGCCCCCCGCGCGGGTGCGGGAGGTGTCGGCCCGGGTGAAGCGTTCGAAGACGGTCGGGAGCAGGTCCGGCGGGATGCCGGGGCCGTCGTCGCGGACCCGGATCACGGCGGTGTCGGGGGTGGTCTCGACCGTTGCGGTCACGGTCGTGCCCGCGGGGGTGTGGATCCGTGCGTTGGCCAGCAGGTTCGCCGCCACCTGCCGCAACCGGGCCTCGTCGCCCAGCACCAGGGCCGAGCCGTCCGGGTCGAGTTCGAGCTGCCAGACGTGGTCGGCGCCGGCCGCCCGCGCGTCCCACACCGCCTCCGCGACCAGCGCGGCCAGGTCCACCTCGGCGGACTGCAACGGGTGGCCCTCGTCGAGGCGGGCCAGCAGCAGGAGGCCCTCCACCAGGCTGCGCATGCGCGCCGACTCGGCGTTGACCCGGCGCCAGGCCAGACCGGCCTCGATGCGGTCCGTGCCGCGGTCCATCAACTCGGCGTACCCGGCGATCGAGGCGAGCGGGGTGCGCAGTTCGTGGCTCGCGTCGGCCAGGAACCGGCGCATCCGCTCCTCACCCCGTCTGGTCTCGGCCTGGAACGCCTCGACGTGGTCGATCATGCGGTTGAGGGCGGCACCGACCTGGCCGGCCTCGCTGCCCGGATCGGTGTCCCGTTCGGGCACCCGGGTCAGGGCGGCGGACTGGCCCCGGCCGAGGGGCGCGTGGGTGACCTCGGCGGCGGTGGCGGCGACCCTGCCGAGGGGGCGCAGCTGCCGTCGTATCACCACCGCGCACACGATGCCCGCGGCGGTGAGGCCGACGGCGGTGACCGCGATCTCGACCTCCACCAGGCCGTCGATCATGTCCCGTACGTCGTCCATGGGCAGGCCGGTCAGGACCCGGATGCCGTCGGCGTCCAGCGCGGCGACCCGGTAGGTGCCGAGGCCGGGGACCGTGCGGGTGCGGGGCGCGCCGTCGGGGGCGACACCCTGGAGGGCGGCCCTCTGGGCGCTGGTGAGCGGCTGCGGGGACGCGTCCTGGCCGATGACGGCCGCGCTCAGGATGTCGCCCTTGGCGTCGGTGCGGGCGGCGAGCATGCCCGCCGGCCGGCCGCGCTCGCGCAGGAAGGTCAGGTCGCGGGTCAGCTCCGGGTGCGGGGCGGCGTCGGCCGCGTTGCGTTCGACCGCGTCACCGACCCGGTCGTCCAGGTCGCCCATCAGGTAGGCGCGTTGGGCGAGGGCGGTGGCCAGGGCGGTGGCGGCGCAGACGCAGACCAGGACGGCGGTGACCAGGACGAGCAGGCGGGTGCGCAGCGACCGGCTCCGTGGCCTGGCCGCCGCCTGCCGGCCGCTCGGCCGGGTGGTCATCTGCCGTCCTCCACGGGCCGGTGCACGTGACCGAACCCGTGCGCGGTGCGGCTCCTCGGGACCCGGCCGCGGTCGGTCCTGCGGCGCGGGACGGGGATGGGGGCCTCGACGAGGCCGCCGCCGCTGTCGGACGACGCGCTGCGGGCGGTGGGGATCGGAGCGGGCGGCTTCGGTGTCCCGTCACGTGGTCCGCGGGGCGCCCGCACCTGGAGGCCGCCGGGACCGGGCTGGTCGTCGGCGGCCAGGACGCGGTCTCGGAATCGGCCGGTTCGGGACCCTGTGGTGGCGGACATGTACCGAGTCTGTGCCGGTTGGCTGGGGGAACCCTGTGTTCCGGCTGGGCTTTGGCGATGTCACGTGCGGGCGATAGGCGCAGGGCAGGACCGGCGACGGCGGGGAACGCGGCAGGGCCGCGCCCCCGTCGACCGGAGTACGTGGGCTGTTTCAATCCGCCAGGGACCATCGCGCCGGCAGAATCGCTGCCGGCGCCGACGACGCGCTGGCGGCGTACACCTCATGACCGGCCACTGGTTCCTGCCGCCGGACGCGTGGACCGCGCCGGATTCCCGTGCCCTCCTGCGTGGCCGGCCGGTGCGGCGGCGGTGTGGTCGGGCGGCTGGGGCCGGGCGTGTGCTGCTGTCAGCGGGTGGTGAGCATGCCCTCGCGCAGCCGGGCCAGGCAGCGGGTGAGGAGTCGGGAGACGTGCATCTGGGAGACGCCGAGGCGTTCGCCGATCTGGGCCTGGGTGAGTTCTTCCACGAAGCGCATGTGGATGATCTGCCGGTCGCGTTCGTCGAGTGCGGCGATCATCGGGGCGAGGGCGTGGAAGTCCTCGACGAGTTCGAGGGCCTGGTCGTCGGTGCCGATGAAGTCGGCCAGGGCCGTCTCGCCGTCCTCGCTGCCGCTGATGGCGGCGTCCAGGGAGGAGGAGTTGTAGCCGTTGGAGGCCAGGCGGGCCTCACGGACCTCGTCCTCGGACAGGCTCATCAGCTCCGACAGCTCCTTCACCGTCGGGTCCCGGTCCAAGCGGCTGCGGAGTTCCTCGGTGGCGCGGGCGAGCTGGACGCGCGCCTCCTGGAGGCGGCGCGGCACGTGGACGGCCCAGGTGGTGTCGCGGAAGAACCGCTTGATCTCGCCGACGATGTAGGGGATGGCGAAGGAGGTGAACTCCACCTCCCGGGTGAGCTCGAACCGGTCGATCGCCTTGATCAGGCCGATCATGCCGACCTGGACGATGTCCTCCATCTCCTCCGGACCGCGGCTGCGGAACCGCCCCGCCGCGAAGCGCACCAGGGACATGTTCATCTCGATCAGCGTGTTGCGCGCGTACTGGTACTCCGAGGTGCCCTCCTCCAGCACCGCCAGCTGGTCGAAGAACAACCGCGACAGCTGCCGGGCGTCCTTCGGCGCCACCTGGGAGGGGTCGGCAACCTCCGGCAGACCACTTGCCTTCGTACCCGTCTTCGCCGCAGCCACTGTCGTCATGACGCTTCCCTCCCCTGTTCCTGCACGCTGCCGGCCCGCCACGGACCGACGACAGCCCGCCTACCCCGGCATCCGCAGGTCATGCGCACACAACTTCAGCAGGCCGACGAGTCGGGGTGCGCTGCCGGATGTCGGCTCAGCCCGAACAGCGCGTCGCACCCCGTGATCTCCAGCACCCGGATGAGGGACGGCGCCCGCAGGCCTGTCAGGGCGAACAGCGTCCCCGCCTGCACGGCCAGTTCCCTCATCGTCATCAGAGCCCTGACTCCCGCCCCGTCGCAGAACGACACCGCGGACAGGTCCACCACCAGACGGACAGGCTGCTGTTCAAGGCACTCGCGGACAACCGCGACCAGCTCGTCGCCGGTGAAGGTGTCCAGCTCGCCGAAGACCCCCACCGAGTGCACCCCGCTGTCGCGGGCGACCAGGGTCGTGATCCCTCCAGCACCATTCATCTGCAGCCTCCCTCGGCAGCAGTGACACGAACAGTCAGGGCGCCGCCCGCCGGGCGGCGGGCTGTCGGATACGGATGGGTGCCGGGCGAGCACATGGGCGGCCGGCCGTCGCACCGGGTGGTCCCGGTGGGGATTGCGGTGATGGGAGCATGCCTGTCCATCACCCCCGCCTGCCCAGGCAGACGGATCGCTGTCAGCCACCGACGTTAGCGACGACCGTGACATGTGTCTCTGAAAATCCTGGTCAAGCCGACCCAGTGGACCTGCAACGGGCAGGGCGACCAACGGTTCCTGTTCGTGCGGGCCTCCGACGGCTACGGCGAACTGCGCGCCCGGCACTCAGGCCAGGACGTGGCGGTCGCGGGCAATTCCAGGACGGCCGGCACCCCGGACATCGCGTGCAGCAGCCCCGCAGAAATGAGGAGGCGCAGGGTTCCACTGCTGCTTCTGCGGGGCCGGTGCATCCCCCACGTACCCTCTGATGCACCCGGTACGCCCCGATCTGTCCGCTCTGTCTGAGCGGGTATGCACGTATTGCATGACGTGGGCCCGGCCTTCCCGGCCGGGCCCACGTCATATTCCGCTACGGCAGCGCTCCTCACGCTGAGGACCTGGGTCTACCAGCGGTACCAGCGACCCCTGCGGCCTGCGCCGTCCGCGGACCGGACGACGAAGCCCAGGGCCCACACGATCAGCACGATCACCGCGATCCACCACAGCGCCTTCAGCGCGAAGCCCGCACCGAAGAGGATCAGAGCCAGCAGAAGAACCAGAAGCAGGGGAACCATCGTTATCAACCTCCTGGCCACCGAATGCCCTTACTCCGCACCTACAAGCACACAAATCATGAGTTTTTTCCGCGAGATGAAGGGAATATGCGCGCGCCATGCCCGATTCCCCCTCTCCGGCAGCTGATACACCACGGTCATGTGGCTTCGTGCACCTTCGGTGACAGGCGTTTGTCGCCCAGCTCGAGCGGCGGCCTGCGTCAGTGATCTGGGCCTGCGGTCCGTGCGGAGCAGTCGTGTCGGGCGCCGGGCAGGCCCATGACGTTCAGCACGGGTTCCTCGCCCTCGGGGATCTCGAAGGTGAAGTTCGCTCCGGACGCGATCGCCGTGAGCGAGCACTGGTTGCCGAAGGTCAGCGCGGCATGCGGCTCCCAGGAACAACCGGCCCTGTCCAAGGCGGACACGACGTCCGCGTGCTTGAGCCCTGCCGGGAAGGTGGCCGTCCCGCCGACACCCAGCGAAGGGAGTTCGACGACGTCACGCCAGGTCTGGACGCAGATGAGGGAAACCTTGCGGCAGCGGCAGACACTCAGCTCGAGGTCCCCGTAGGCGAAGAGCCGCGGCCACCTTCTGTCCCGGCTCATTGTTCCGATGTCCCACGGCTCGCCGAGTGCTGCGGTCACGTCGTTCCAGTCGACTCCGCTGAACACCGGGCCCAGTCGACCTGTCTTCGCCATGCTGGTCAGGACATCGAGAATTTCCACGAGGCGGAGCCTGACAGTGCCCTGATCAGCAGTCCAGCGAATTCAGGGGTCAGGCCGCTGCCGGTTCTTCCGGACGCTCTCACGCAGAGAGCCGCAGCTGGACCGCCGACCGCGCGGCGCACACCCCCGCGTCCGCGCATCCTGATCCACCCAGCACGCCCGAACCCGCCGCCGGGAAGCCGGCGCTCTCGTCGCAGCGCACCGCGCGGATCCTCTTCGTGGCCTTCGTGAGCGGGAGCGGCGTCGGCGTGCTGAAACCTGACCGACTGACCCGCGGGCACGGCCGTCAGCGGGGCGCTGAACTCGTGGACAGGGCCGCCGCGCCACTCCACCCACTGCGGGCCGGTCAGGCAGGCTGGGTCTGTGCCGTGGCTGGGGCAGGCGGTCGCGTGCGGCTGCGCAGCCGCACGGTCGCCGCGCACACGCAGCCGGCCAGGACGCCGATGACGAGGGCCGCGGACACGCCTGATCCCAGGGAGACGTAGTAGAGCAGGGGTCCGGCGGTGGTGCCCTGGTAGGAGAGCAGCGAGGTCCAGATTTCACTCACCTCGACGCCGAGGGTGGTGGCGGCGACGGCGCCGAGCGCGCAGGCGGGGTAGGTGACGCGGTCGAGCAGGACGGGCAGCAGCCGCAGCCCCCACCAGACCAGGACGAGCAGTGCCACGTCGCCGAGCCGGTACAGCAGCCAGTGCCCGAAGGTGGAGCTGGTGGGCATGGTCCAGGCACTGAGCTGGATCCACTGCCGCAGCAGGTCACCGGGCTCGGACAGCCGCCCCCCGCCGTCGAACGCGGTCTGGATGTGCCCGGCTACCCGGTCGTTGGAGAGCACGACGAGGGCAAAAGCGACCACGGCGGTGCCCAGGGTCGCGGCAAGCCGTGCGGTGGCCGTGGTCGGCACGGCCGGGCGCGGTTCCGACGCCGCCTCGCTCCGCAGCAGTGCCATGAGACCTGTGGCCGCCGCCGCGGCCACCAAGGCGGCGCCCACCGGGAGTTCGCGGCCCTGAGACATGAAGCTCGCGAGGTGGGGCAGCAGCCGGAAGGCCGCCGATCCGCCGGAAGCGACCATCCAGGGCGCGGAGACAGCGACGGCGAGCATGGCCGCGACGATGCCCCATCCCCACAGGGCCGCCACGCAGACCGCGGTGCGCCCGGCGCCGCGGCCCGAGAGCCGGCGCAGCAGCGGCAGCGCGCCACAGGCGAAGAGGAGGACGAGTGCGGCGTACCGCACCCCCATGGCGGTCTGCCACAGAGCCGCGTAGTCCGCGCCGTGACCGGCCGCGCCGGCGGGATCGGTGAACTGGTTCGAGGACGGGAGACCGGTCGACCACGGCATCGTCCACGTGACCAGTTGGTTCGCCTGGTCGGGGCCGAGGAACCGTGTGGCGCCGGGCAGACTGAGTGCGTGAGCGCTGGAGCCGGCCCACCAGAGCAGTCCAGCCAGCAGCAACGCCCCGAAGAGCGCCGGCCCGAACACACGCCGATACGTCATCCTGTGTTCCCACCCTCTACCCGCTCCTGCGGGTCCCCCGCTTCCGCCGCCGTTCGACGGAGCATGACAACGGCGACAGATGTATCAGACACCGAAGGCAAGGTCAGCCTGCTACGCGGGATTTGAGTACGGGTACTCACGTGTACTCATGCGTACTCACTGCCGCCGCCGCAGCTTCCCTGAGAGTGCGTTCGAGGGCGGCGAGCAGGTCGAGCAGGTCGAGCAGGGTCTCGTTTTCGTCGGCCTCGGCACCGGTCAGCGCGAATGCGAGAAGAAACGGCTGGGGCTGGCGCAGTACCCGTACTCGGCCCATCGGCCACGTCCAAGAGCGTTTGACAGGCTCGCGGGAGCGTCCGGCTTCTGGAGGTGTCGGTCGCCGGCACCCGGGCCACTCGCCGCAGCAACTCGGCGGCCTTGCGCAGCCACTTGTTGCAACCGGGCTGCTGCGCGGTGGCGAGGGAGGTCAACTCTGGGTAGTACGGCTCCTACTGCTCCTTGACGGAGGGCCGTCGCACCTCGAAGTGGAAGCATCCGTATTCCACTGCCCTGACGTGTACAAGCATCACGTCCGGATCGCCGAACGCATCGTCGAAGGCTGCGTCGAAGCCAGTCGTGGCGTCGGCCGGAATTCCCAGAAGGCGGCCGCCTGCGATATGGCCCCGGGCGTCGTAGCGGCGCACGGTACGCAGGGCTCCCGGCCGAGCGAAGGGGTAGTTCTCCCCGGGGGTGAACCCGCCGCAGTCATCGGCATGGATGAAGACGGGACCCTGTTCGTCGTACGCGCCCGGATCTGCACCCCGCGTGGCGGCCCAGCGACGCAACGGGGCGTACGAGACAAGGGCGATCCGCTCACCCAGCGTGATGGGGCGCAGACAGCAGCGCAGCGGAGAGCCCACGTCGTCGCCGGTCGCGACGTACGGGGCACAGGGACGACCCGCGTCGTCGACGACCCGCAGTTCCTTCACGACGGCTGCTTCGACGGGGAGCACGGTGTATCTGGTCATACGCCCATGCTGAAGCGACGCACGGGCGACTGCTGGCAGGAAACGGACGTCACGTTGGTGCCCGCGAGGCACGCCCCCTTCAAGAGTTTCAAGGTCGGCGCGCATTGCCGACCGCAGCGCGCCTCGACACGACCCTCACGCCTTCTCGGCATCTCGCTGTTCGGGTCGCATGCGCTCATGTGAATGGAGTGCGCAAGAAAGGACCCAGGACGGATCCAGGACGCATGCAGGACAGGTGAAGGATGCGCGTTCGTAGCGTTTCCTGTGGGGCTGTCAGCCGGTGCTGGCAGGCCGCGATCCCAGCCAACTCACCAAGGGGGAAGCCTGCATGAAGCTGCACGCCCGTACACGGGCCGGCGCCACCGCGCTGGCACTCGCAGTCGCCGCGAGCGGTCTGACCATGGCAATCACCGGCCCCGCTGCCGCCGCCTCGTGCGGAAAGTCCCAACTCGGTCCGACCCGCAACATCTGGAGTGGCGGTCACACCATCGGCTATTTCTCCCTCGACTGGAATTCGTGTGATCGCACCGCCTACACGGAGGCGCATATCACCAATACGAATTGGACCGGCTCGCACGGCTACATCAACGTCTTCAACTCCTCCAGGGGCTCCTTCGCGCTCGGTCCGAAGTCTCCGACGATCGTTTTCGACGGGACCGCGTGGTGGGATTCGGGTTTCCTGCCGATCAACTCCTACCCGAGCACGGACCGGAACTACCTCGGCGACGTCCAGTTCACCGACAGCCACGGCAACCCCATCTGCACCGGTTACACCCCGACATGGAACTTCTCGGGGACGGGCGTCCAGAGCCAGGGCTCGGACATGTACTGCTAGGGCGTGTTCGGCGGCAGCACCACAGAAGCTGCGTCAGAGCCCCATCGGGGGCACCAGTTCCTGGCCGACATCCGCGGCGACGTCGGCAGCGGGTACGGACCGGTCACGGTCTGAGGAACCGATAAGGCGCGCGGCCGATGTCGCCGGCCGCGCGCTTCGGTGCGCTCAGGGTGCGCCGCCGCCGGCATTGCCGAGGTGAGTCTGCGCGCCGGGGTGGAGGTGACGGTCCTGGTCT